>CAIYPH010000100.1 GCA_903928045.1 uncultured Rhodospirillales bacterium | reverse complement strand
TGTACCGCTCCCAACCATCCCGGGACGCAAGCCAACGGCAACGATGGAGTGAAAAGTTTTTTTGGTTCTTTTTGTTCACAAAAAGAACACCCTTCCCACCCTCGGGTCAGCCATGCGGGGCCATCGGTTGCACCCATCCCGCGGCGCCGCTAGCGTGAATCGCATGTATGGACCCTTGCGCCCGCAGGACCTGTTCGCCCGTGCCCCCCGCACGGCGCCCCTGGCGCTCGCTTTCCTTCGACTTAGCCGCCCCTGGGCGTGACGCCCCGCCGCTAGGCGCGGGTTTCGCACAGGGGGACCCTCTGGCTTGAAGTCGCACATAATTCCGAGGACCGCACCATGAGCATCGACCATCCCAGCTTCGGCAAGCTGGACGACGACCGTATCATCTTCTTTGACACCACGCTGCGTGACGGCGAGCAGTCGCCGGGCTTCTCGATGAACCTCGCCGAGAAGCTGCGCATGGCCGAGGCGCTGACCGAGCTGGGCGTTGACGTCATCGAGGCCGGCTTCCCCATCGCCTCCCCCGGCGATTTCGAGAGCGTGAAATCGATCGCCGAGCTCTACGCCAAGTCCGGCCCGGTGGTGGCCGGCCTGTGCCGGCATGACCGGCGGGACATTCTCTCCGGCGCCGAGGCGGTGAAATATGCCGCCCGCCCGCGCATCCACATCGTCATCGCTACCTCGCCGCTGCATATGCGGGTGAAACTGCGCATGTCGCCCGAGGATGTGCTGCAATCCATCGCCGACCACGTCAGCCTCGCCCGCAGCCACGCGCCGGACGTCGAATGGTCCGCCGAGGATGCCAGCCGCTCCGAGCTGGATTTCCTCGCCCGCTGCGTCGAAACCGCGATCAAGCACGGCGCCACCACCATCAACCTGCCGGATACCGTGGGCTACGCCCTGCCGGAGGATATCGAAAAAATGTTCTCCTCGCTGCGCAACCGGGTGCCGGGCGCCGAGAAGGCAATTTTCTCCTCGCACAACCATAACGACCTCGGGCTCGCGGTCGCCAACACGGTGGCCGCGGTGCGCGGTGGCGCGCGGCAGATCGAGTGCACCATCAACGGCATCGGCGAGCGCGCGGGCAATGCCTCGCTCGAGGAAATCGCGATGACCGTGCGCACCCGGCATGACGCGATCCCCTACCGCTCCAACATCGTGACCACCCACATCCTCAAGGTCAGCAAGCTGCTGTCCACCATCACCGGTTTCGATGTGCAGCCCAACAAGGCCATCGTCGGCCGCAACGCCTTCGCCCATGAGAGCGGCATCCACCAGGATGGCGTGCTGAAGGACGCCTCGACCTACGAAATCATGACGCCCGAGAGCGTCGGCTGGACCAAGTCCACCCTGGTGCTCGGCAAGCATTCCGGCCTCGCCGCCTTCCGCGACAAGCTGCAGGCGCTGGGCTACGGCGAGATTGGCGACAACCAGCTGAACGACGCCTTCCGCCGCTTCAAGGACCTCGCCGACCGCAAGAAGGTCGTGTTCGACGAGGACGTCTCGGCCCTCGTCGATGACGAATTCCGCGACCGCCAGCACATCAAGTTCGTCTCGCTCGACGTGCGGGCCGGCAGCAAAGCCCCGCCGCGCGCCGAGCTGGAGCTTGAGATCGACGGCAAGGTGATCTCCGCCACCGAAACCGGCGACGGTCCGGTCGATGCCGCCTTCAAGGCGGTTCAGGCGATCTTCCCGCACAGCGCCAATCTCCAGCTCTACTCCGTCGGCGCCGTCACCACCGGCACCGACGCCCAGGCGAAGGTGACCGTGCGGCTGGAGGAAGACGGCAAAATGGTCGATGGCCAGGGTGCGGATACCGACACCATGGTCGCCTCCGTGCTGGCCTACGTCCACGCGCTCAACAAGCTGGTGGTCAAGCGCACCCGCAGCGAGCCGGCGGCGCTTTCGGCCTGAAGGAAGCGGTTCTTTTTTGAAAAAAAGAACCAAAAAACCTTTCGCTCTTATTGTG
>CAIYPH010000099.1 GCA_903928045.1 uncultured Rhodospirillales bacterium | reverse complement strand
TGAAGGCGCCTTTCTCGTGGCCGAACAACTCGCTCTCCAGCATGGTGTCGGGGATGGCGGCACAGTTGACGCCGACGAAGGGGCCGTCGGCGCGGCGGGAGGATGCGTGGATGAAGCGGGCGATCACCTCCTTGCCGGTGCCGGACGCGCCTGTCAGCAGTACGGAGGCGTCCGTGCGGGCGATCTGCTCGGCGCGGCGGATGGTGGCGAGCATCGCCGGGTCGCGGGCGATCGGGGCGTGGCGATCATGGCTCGCCTCGTGCAGGATCGCCGCGATCAGCAGGGGATCGGGCGGCAAGGGGAGGAACTCGCGCGCCCCGGCGCGGATCGCAGCGACCGCCTCGTCGGCCTGGGCGTTGGTGCCGCAGGCGATGACGAAGATGTCGTGGCGCTGGGCGCGGATGAAGTCCAGCAGATCGCGAATCGGCAGCGCGACGTCGCAGAAGATCATCTCGACATTGGCGCCCCGCGCGAGCGCCCGCGTGGCCAGATCGACGGTCTCGGCGTGGTCGAGTTGCGCGCCCGCCTCGCGTGCGAGGATGGAGGCCTCGCCGAGCCGGCCAGACAGCGCGCCGACGATCATGATGCGCATGGCGGCGGCCTAGAACGACCGGTCCGTCTTGACGATTTCGGTCATCGTCACGCCGAGCCGGTTATCATCCACCATCACCACCTCGCCGCGCGCGACCAGGCGGTTGTTGACGTAGATGTCGATCGCCTCGCCGAGTTTGCGGTCCAGCTCGACGACCGCACCGCGGCCGAGCTTGAGCAGCTGGTTGACCTGCATCGTCGCCTTGCCGAGCACCGCGCTGACGGTGACCGGAATATCATAGACCGCTTCCAGGTTGCGTGCCGCGCGACCGCTTTGCGGTTCACCTGCGCCGCCGGGGGTTTCCGACAAGTCGGAGAGGCCGAGAGGTTCATCCATGTGTGGTGGTCTCCAAGAGATGGTGACGTGAACAGGCGTCGTCTTCGGCCGGGGCCAGGCCGAACTGGGAGAGCGTGTCCATCACCCGCGCCAGGGCCTCGGCGTGGTTGCGCCGGACCAGCCCGGCGGACCAGGCGATGCAGAGATCGTCCCCCGCATCGCCGTCGCGCCGATGCAGGGTGATGCGGGACTGGCTGGCGCGCGGCAGGCCGCTGACCGCGCCGCGGATCACCTCGAACGCGGGGGCGGCGACGTCGATCGTTACCGCCGGTTCGCTGGCGAGGGAGGGGAGCACCGCCTCGGCGATCGCGCGGGCCTCGGCGGCGGCGAGGCGGGCGAATGTGGCCGGCAGGGCGGCGGCGAGCGCGGCGATCACGACGCGGGAGAGCGCGGCGGCGGTTTGCTCCGCCGCCATGGTGGCCTGATCGGTGCTGCGCGCCAGGGCGTCGGAGAGTTCCAGCGTCAGCGCCTCGGCGGCGGCGGTGTCGTCGAGGGCGCGCAGCTCGCGTCCGCGCGCCAGTCCATCATCGTAGCTCGCCGACGGGCACTCCGCCGAACGTCCCTCGGCGGCGCAGCGGGCGCAGGGGCAAAACGGCGCGGCTGGCGTGGACGCGCGGACGGGGGGCGGGGCGTCGAAATCCTCCACCAGCAGGCGGCGGGCCGGGCGGGTGACGGCGTTCAATAGACCATCTCCTCATCCTTGCCTTCGCCGATCTCGATCTGGCCTTGCGCCGCGAGCTCCTTGGCCTGGGCGACGATGGCCGCCTGGGCGTCGTCGACATCGCGCAGCTTGACCGCGCCGAGCGCCTCGATATCGTCGCGCAGCATCTTGCCGGCACGCTCGGAGAGGTTGCCGAAGAACATTTCGCGCAGCTTCTCGGAGGCGCCCTTGAGGGCGAGCGGCAGCTTCTCCTTGTCGACGGAACGCAGCAGCACCTGGACCGCCATCGGGGTGAGGCGCTGGAGGTCGTCGAAGGTGAACATCAGCGACTTGATCTTCTCGGCGGACTCGCGGTTGCGCTCCTCGAGCGCGCCGATGAAGCGGGTCTCGGCCTGACGGTCGAGGTTGTTGAAGATATCGGCAATCATTTCGTGCGCGTCGCGGCGCGTGCTGCGCGAGAGGTTGGACATGAACTCGGCGCGCAAGGTGCGTTCGACGCCATCGAGCACGTCGCGCTGGATGCTTTCCATGCGCAGCATCCGCATGACGACCTCCATCGCGAAGCCTTCCGGCAGCAGCGCCAGCACGCGAGCGGCGTGCTCGGAGCGCACCTTGGAGAGCACGACGGCGACGGTCTGCGGGTATTCGTTCTTGAGGTAGTTGGCGAGCACCACCTCGTTGACGTTGCCGAGCTTGTCCCACATCGTTCGCCCGGCAGGGCCGCGGATCTCCTCCATGATCTGCGCGACGCGCTCGCGCGGGAGGGTCTTCAGCAGCAGGCGCTCGGTATTCTCGAAGCCGCCGACCAGAGTGCCGGCGCCGCCGAGGTTTTCGGAAAACTCGACGCAAATCCGCTCGACCGTTTCCGCCTGCACCGGGCCGAGCTGTGCCATCGCGGCGGAGAGTTCCTTGATCTCGTCCTCGTGCATCAGGCTGAAAATCTGCGCGCAGCGCTCTTCGCCGAGCGCGAGCATCAGTACGGCGGCTTTGAGCGGGCCGGCCATCGAGCGGGTGTCGTCACGGGATGCCATCAGTTCTGCTCCTGCCGCAACCAGGCGCGGACAATTGAGAGGGATTCCTCGGGGTGACGCTCGACCAGCGAGGTGATGCGTCGGACCGAGGTCGCCTTGAGCGCGCCTTCGACGTTGTGCACGCTGATTTCGTCATCCTCCGCGCCCTGCTCGCCCGGCACCATCACCGCGCGGCCCGGGGCGCCCGCGCCGGACCCGGCGATCCTGGGGTCGCCGGGGTCGCCGGAGGCCAGGGCATCGAACGAGACGCCGCCGGCCAGCGCCAGCC
The DNA here is from genome assembly GCA_903928045.1 of uncultured Rhodospirillales bacterium. The sequence continues at coordinate 728 of CAIYPH010000099.1, read as the reverse complement.
CGCCCTCGGCCAGGGCCGGCGCGGTGGTGAGGCGCTTGATCATCGGCCGGAGGATGAACAGCAGCATCAGCAGCACCACGAGGGCAGGCACCGCGGCGCGGGCGATGCTCATCAGATCGTCCTTCACGATCGGCAGGCCGAACAGGCGCTGCGGCTCGGCGGGCACCGGATCATCCCGCACGGCGAAGCGCATGTTGACGATTTCGAACTGGTCGCCGCGCTTGGCGTCGAAGCCCACCGCGGTCTTGGCGATGCGGGCCATCTGATCGAGCTCCTCCGGGGTGCGCGCCCGCCACACCGGCTCGCCGCCGGGGCCCTTCTCGTCGAGCCCGTCCACCAGGATGGCGATGCTGATGCGGCGGATCTGGGCCTGCTCGCGGACCAGGCTGCGCACGGTCTTGCTGATTTCGTAGTTGGTGGTCTCGTCCTGGCGCTGCTCCTGGCTGCCATTGCCGCCCTGGCCGGCATCGGCGTTGGGCAGGTTGTTCTGCACGGAAACGGAAGAGGATGCCGCCTCGGTGCTGCGGCTGCTGGTGTTGCCGGTTTGCGTGCTGCGCACCACCTGGCCGTCCGGGTCGAACTGCTCGCGGGTTTCGCTCACCCGGTCGAGGTCGAGATCGACGGTCGCCTCGGCGCGCACCCGGCCGGGCCCGGTGCCGCGCTCGAGGATCTCCTCGACCGAGCCGGCCGGCCCCTTCATGTTCGGCCTCTGTTCCCTGAGGAGGGAG
>CAIYPH010000098.1 GCA_903928045.1 uncultured Rhodospirillales bacterium | reverse complement strand
GTTCAACAACCCGAAGCTGCTGAAGGCAATTCAGGCGGCGGTTGACCAGGACGAGTACATGAACGCCGTGCTGGGCGACTTCAAGGCGGAGTTCGGCAAGCAGGCCGGCATCTTCGTCACCGGCTCGCCGATGGCCTCGATGGTCGACATGGACAAGCTGATCGGCAAGCGCGACCTCGCCAAGGCCAAGCAGATGGTGGCCGAGAGCGGCTATAAGGGCGAGAAGGTGACGCTGATGTCGCCGTCGGACCAGCCGCAGCTCACCGCGATGGCGCTGGTGACGGATGCGATGTTCAAGGCGATTGGCATCAACTCCGAATACACGCTGATGGATTGGGGCACGCTGGTGTCGCGCCGGGCGAGCCATGAGACGCCGGACAAGGGGGGCTGGAACGCGTTCTGCACGACGTGGGTCGGGCTCGCGGTGTCCAACCCCGGCGGGCATGTGCCGCTGCGGGGCAACGGGAAGGACGGCTGGTTCGGCTGGCCGGTGGACCCGGAGATGGAGGCGCTGCGCGAGAAGTGGTTCGAGGCGCCCGATCTGGCGGCGCAGAAGAAGGTCTGCGAGGACATGCAGCGCCTGGCGTTCGATCATATCCCGTTCTTCTCGACCGGCGAGTGGACCACGCCGACCGCGTATCGGGCGAATGTGGTGGACGTCGTGAAGTCCGGCAGCCCGGTATTCTGGGGGGTGAAGAAGGCCTGAGCCAGGCACGCGCCATGACGAAACGGACGGGGGCCGCGATGCAGATCGCGGCCTTCGTGCTGTTGCTGGGGGGGATCGGTTGGCTGGTGGCGCAGGGCGCCGGGGCCATGCCGTATCGCTGGCAATGGGCGCGGGTGCTGCCGTTTCTCTACAAGGCCTATGACGGCGAGATTTATGCCGGGCCGCTGTTGCGCGGGCTCGGGGTGACGCTGTGGGTGTCGGCCGGGGCGTTCCTGGTGACGCTGCTGGCGGGCACCGGGGCGGCGGTGCTGGCGATGACGCCGAGCGTGGTGGGGCGCGGGATGGCGCGCTGCTATGTCGAGCTGATCCGCAACACGCCGCTGCTGGTGCAGCTGTATCTGTTCTACTTCGTGCTGGCGCCGATCATCGGCATGGGGCGCAATATCACCGGGATTGTCGCGCTCGGGCTGTTCGAGGGGGCGTTTGCCGCCGAGATCATCCGCGCCGGGATTGCCGCCGTGCCGCGCGGGCAATGGGAGGCGGCGCGTGGCCTGGGGCTGGCGCCGGCGCCGGTGTTTCTGCGGGTGATCCTGCCGCAGGCCGTGCGCACCATTCTGCCGCCGCTGACGTCGCTGGCGATCAGCCTGGTGAAGCACTCCGCGATTGTCAGCGCGATTGCGATATTCGATCTCACCAACGAGGCGCGCAGCGCGATTGCCGACACCTTTCTGACTTTCGAGATTTGGCTCACAGTGGCCGCCATCTACCTTGTCGTCACCACCACCATGTCCTGGCTCGCGGGGCGCCTTGAGCGGCGCCTGGCGGTTGGGCGCAAATGAAGGAACTCAGCATGAACCGCCGCCATCTCCTCCTCGCTGCCGCCGCGCTCGCTTCCCCCGCCGTGCTGCGTCCGGCCGTTGCCGCCGGCTCGATGATTGACGAGGTCAAAGCCCGCGGCGTGCTGCGGGCCGGCTGCGCGACCTTCGTGCCGTGGGCGATGCGCGACAAGCAGGGCAACCTGATCGGCTATGAGATCGACGTCGCGGGCCGGCTGGCGGCCGATCTCGGGGTGAAATACGAGCCGGTGCCGACGGCGTGGGACGGTATCATCCCGGCACTGCTGGCCGGCAGTTTTGACGTGATCATCGGCGGCATGACGGTGACGCCGGCGCGCGAGGCGAGCGTGGATTTCACCGAGGCCTATTCGTTCAGCGGCGTCCATATGGTGGCCAACAAGAAGGTGGCGCCGGGGCTGACCAGCGTCGAGGCGTTCAACAAGCCGAACTTCACCCTGGTGGCGCGCCGCGGCACCAATGCGGTGAACGTGGTGCAGACGATGCTGCCGCTGGCGACGCTGCGGCAGTTCGATGATGACGCCCAGGCGCTGCAGGAACTGCTGAACGGCAATGCGGCGGCCTGGTTCACCTCGACCCCGAAGCCGGCCTTCGCGGCGATCGACAACCCCGACACGCTGTATCTGCCGGTGCCCAAGGCGCTGGTGGCGCAGCGGGACGCGATGGCGGTGCGCAAGGGCGATGAGAAGTCCATCAAGGTGCTCAACGAGTGGATTGCCGCCCGCAAGGCGGACGGGTTCCTGCAGGCGCGCTTCGCGGCCTGGTTCGAGAACCGCGACTGGCTGAAGCAGGTGCAGGGCTGAACACGAAGCCACGGCGGCTCGGCGCGCTCGATCTCCTGCTGCTGGGGCTGCTGGCCGCGGCGGCAGGGTTCGTCGCCTGGCGGCTGGGGTCGGTGCTGAACTACCGGTGGAACTGGGCGCCGATCCCGAATTTCCTGTTCCGCTGGGATGCCGAGCGCGGCTGGGTGGCCAATCTGCTGGTGCAGGGGCTGGTCAACACGCTGCGGCTCGCGGTGTTCGGCATGGCCCTGGCCGCGGTG
>CAIYPH010000097.1 GCA_903928045.1 uncultured Rhodospirillales bacterium | reverse complement strand
TCGAAGAACGCGCCGCCGGCCATCATGGTGCCCGGGCGGATGGCGAACTTGCCGACCTCAAGGCCGGGCCGGTTATGCATGCCATAGACGAAACTGCAGGGGAATTTCTGGAACAGCCCGTCCTTGATCATCGCCTGCGCGCCGCCCAAGCCTTCCTCGGCGGGCTGGAAGATGAAGTTGACGGTGCCGTTGAAGTCGCCGCTCTCGGCGAGGTAGCGCGCCGCGCCGAGCAGCATCGTGGTATGGCCATCATGCCCGCAGGCGTGCATGCGGCCGGGGATGGTGCTGCGGTGGGCGAAGTCATTGACCTCCTCCATCGGCAGGCAATCCATGTCCGCGCGCAGACCAACGGCGGTCTGCCCGTTGCCGCGCCGGAGCACGCCGACGACGCCGGTGCCGCCGATGTTGCGGTGGACCTCGATGCCCCATTCCGCAAGTTTCGCCGCCACGATGTCGGATGTGCGGTGTTCCTCGAAGCCGATTTCGGGATGGGCGTGGATGTCGCGGCGGATCGCCGTCAACTCGTCGTGGTAGGTCTTGATCCGGTCGATATCGGCCATATCAGCTGTTCCCCTGATTCTGATCGCCGCAGCCTAACCGGCCGCCTTGCCAATCCCAAGCGCCGCGTTGCCGTCGCCGAGCCGCGGGGCCACACCGCTGATGCGCGGTCGTTCGCCGTCGATGGTCATCGGCATGGCGGTGAGGGTGAAATCCTCGCCCGGCACGGTCTGGAACATGCCGAGGGCCTGCACCTGCGGCTGGGCCAGCGCCTCGGGCAGGGTATGGATCTGCGCCGAGGGCACGCCGGCCGCCTCCAGCCGTTCGATCCACTCCGCCCGCGTCCTGGTCGCCAACACCGGATTCATCAACCCAAACAAATCAGCCTTGTTCACCAGCCGATCGCGATTCCCCGCGAAGCGCGCATCGCCACTCCATTCCGGATGCTCCATCGCCGCGGCCAGTTTGGCGAACAGCCGGTCATTCCCCGCGCAAATCATGAACGGCCCGTCGGCCGCCTCGAAGGCCTCGTAGGGCACCATCACCGGATGGCCCGAGCGATGCCGCGCCGGCATCTCCCCGGTGCCGAGAAAAGCGTCGATCTTCTGGCCGGACCACATCAGCGCCGCCTCCAGCAGCGAGGTCTCCAGAATGCCGCCCCGCCCGGTCGCGGCACGGCGATGCAGCATCGACAACACCCCGATCACCGCCCACATCGCGCTGCCCTGGTCGCATAGCGACGCGCCGGCCCGCATCGGCGGATCCTCCGGCCCGCCATTAATCGAGGCCAACCCCGAATAGGCCTGGATCAACGGCTCGAAGCCCGGCCGCATCGCCATTGGCCCGGTATGGCCGAAGGCGGAAATGCCGCCGTAGATCAGGTGGGGATGCCGGGAGGTGAGGCTCGCTCCGTCGATGCCCATCGATTCCGGCACACCTGGGCGCAAATTATGCACCACGATATCGGCGGTCGCCACCAGCCGCTCGAAATCCTCCCGCCCCTCCGCGCTCTTCATATCGAGGGCCGCAGACACCTTGCCGCGGTTAAAGATATGGAACGTCATCGCGTCATCATGGCGGAAGGCCGCGCCCATCCGCCGCGCATCATCGCCCCCCTCCACCCGCTCGATCTTGATCACCTCGGCACCCAGATCGGCGAAAATCGCGCCGACAAAAGGCCCGGCCAGGATCTGCCCGAGTTCGATCACGCGTAGTCCGGCGAGGACGCCTGGTGGGTTCATGGTAAGCGGCTCCCGCTGGTGGTGACACGACACGATGACTGCGCGCACCATACCCACAGCAAATCGCCGCACAACCAGGGGAACGCGATGGAACAGTTGATCGGCGTGTTTGACCTTTTCCGCATCGGCCTCGGCCCCTCCAGTTCGCACACCGTCGGCCCCATGCGCGCCGCGAACCGATTCGTCGAAACCCATCGCCGCCTCCGCGCCGCCCGCGTCGAGGTCACCCTGTTCGGCTCGCTCGCCTGGACCGGCAAGGGCCACGGCACCGATGTCGCGGTGATCGCTGGCCTCGCGGGCATGCGGCCCGAAACCGCCTCGCCCGACGCCGTCCACCGCCTCCCCAAGGAAATCGCGGCGGCCGGAATACTGGACCTGCCGGGCATCGGCCCCCTCCCCTTCGACGCCAACCGCGATATCCTATTCGACCGCACGACGCCCACCCCGGAGCACCCCAACACGCTGCGCCTGCGCCTGCTCGGCCCCACCGGCGTGGCGCTCGCCGAGGAAACCTGGTTCTCCGTCGGCGGCGGCTTCGTGGTGCGCGAGGGGGACTCGGAGCTGCCCGGCACGGCGGCCCCGCTGCGCTACCGCTTCCGCACCGCCGACCAACTCCTGGCCCAATGCGCGGAGCACGGCCTCTCCATCGCCGAACTGCAATTTGCCAATGAATGCACCCTGCGGGAACCAGCCGCCGTGCGCACCCACATCCAGGCGGTCGCCGACGCCATGGACGCCTGCATCGATCGCGGCCTGGTCCAGGGCGGCGAACTCCCGGGCGGCCTGAAAGTCCGCCGCCGCGCCGCCACGCTGGCCGCCCGCATCGAGGAAAAGCGCCGCCGCAACATTGGCGCCGCCACCGAGGCGATGGACCGCGCCAGTCTCTGGGCCATCGCGGTCAACGAGGAGAACGCCGCCGGTGGCCGCGTCGTCACCGCACCCACCAACGGCGCGGCCGGCGTCATCCCCGCCGTGCTGCGCTATTGGCGCACATTCCATCCCGGTGCAGGCCAGGAAGGTGTCGAAGCCTTCCTGCTCTCCGCCGCCGCCGTCGGCGCCCTGGCGAAAACCAACGCCTCCATCTCCGGCGCCGAGGTCGGCTGCCAGGGCGAAGTCGGCGTCGCCTGCGCCATGGCCGCCGCCGGCCTCGCCGCCGCCCTCGGCGCCACTCCGATGCAGGTGGAAAACGCGGCCGAAATCGGCCTCGAACACCATCTCGGCATGACCTGCGACCCGATCGGCGGGCTGGTGCAAATCCCCTGCATCGAGCGCAACGCCCTCGGCGCCATCAAGGCGATCAACGCCGCCTCGCTCGCCATGGCCGGCGACGGCACCCACCATGTCAGCCTCGACCAGGTGATCGCCACCATGCGGCAGACCGGGCTCGACATGCACGACAAATACAAGGAGACCTCGCAGGGCGGGCTCGCCGTGCACGTGACCAATTGCTGAAAGATTTTTATCTCTGTTCCAATTTTGTTCTTGACAATCCGGGACCGTTATCCTAAATTCCGGGCTCAAGCAATCCAGGAGCCGCTTTTCCGCCATGTCCCCCCGCCAATCCCATAACCAGGACGCCTGGCACCGGTTCATCCGGCAGCTCGTCCTGATTCTGGATGCCATGCTGGCGGACATGCTTGCCCATATGCAGGCGGAAACCGAGCGCCTGCCGCGCTGGCACCCCAAGCGCATCGCCATGCGGCGTCTGCACGCTGACTTCACCCGCATGCGCGACGCCTGGACCAGCCTTTCCGTCCCCGATGACACGTCCGATCGGACAACCGTACCTCCGGCACCCCACCACATCGCTGGTCTCAGGCCCGCGCGCGCCCCGTTCGTCCATCCCTCCCCGTCCGCGCGGCCGGCCAGCCGCGCGCATCGATGTACCACCAGCCTCGCCTGCCAGCCGCCTCACGGCGGTCGATTATGCACGCCTATTTTATTCCGTTTTCGTAACTATTTCCGCTTCGACGCCAGAAAATCCGCCATCATCCGCGCCGGCTCCGGCGAGCGCCAGCTTTCAACGAAACACTCCACCCCCGCTTG
>CAIYPH010000096.1 GCA_903928045.1 uncultured Rhodospirillales bacterium | reverse complement strand
TTGTGAACAAAAAGAACCAAAAAAACTTTTTATTCCGTTTCATTCCGTTGGCGTACTTGGGCGGGATGGTTGGGAGCGGTACGCGGCAAGTGGATAAAAGTTTTTTGCTCCTTTTTTTCCAAAAAAGGAGAACTTGCTTCGCTCTGTCTTACTGCTTCGCATCACTCTCCCCCAACGTGAGCGTAAAGCACGCGCCGGTGCGATCGGTGCGATTGGCGGCGGTGATATCGCCGCCCATGGCGCGCATGAAGCCACGGCAGATGGCCAGGCCGAGGCCGGTGCCGGCGGGGCGGCCGTCGGCGTGGTCGCCGCGGTGGAAGGGGGCGAAAAGGCTGGCCAGGGTGCTGGGCGGCAGGCCGGGGCCTTCGTCCAGCACGCGGATGGCGAGGTGGCCCTCGGCATGGGCGGCGGCGAGGGTGATGGTGCTGCCTTGCGGCGTGTATTTGGCGGCGTTGTCGAGCAGGTTGAACAGGACCTGCTCGAACAGCACGGGATCGAGACGGGGGAGCGGCAGGGCGGCGGCGATGTCGGTGGCGATGCGGTGCTGGGCGAGCAGGGGCGCGGCGCGGGCGATGGCGCTGCCGATGGCCTCGCCGAGATCGACGGGCTCGGCGCGAGGGGAGACGGCCTGGGCCTCGATGCGGGTCATGTCGAGGAGGTTGGCGACGAAGCGGGCCATGCGCTCGGCCTCTTCGCAGATGGCGGCGAGCATGTCGCCGCGGGCGTCGGGGCCGAGGGTGTCGCCGTAGGTTTGCAGGGTCTCGGCGGCGCCGCGGATGGTGGCGAGCGGGGTCCGCAGGTCATGCGAAACGGAGGTGAGGAGGGCGGCGCGCATGCGGTCGGCCTCGGCGGCGAGGCGGGTGCGGTCGAGATCGGCGGCGAGGAGGACGCGCTCGATGGAGACGGCGGCCTGGTCGGCGAGGGCATCGAGCAGGCGTTCCTGCTCGGGGGTGAGCAGGGCGGTGGCGCGGTCATCCGGGCGATCGTCGTCGCGGTCGAGCCCGAGGACGCCGATGGTGCCGCGGGCGGTGGCCAGCGGCAGGAAGCGCCAGCGGGCGCCGGGCAGGGTGTCGGCGCCGCGGCCGGTGGGCTTGCCGTGGGTGTGGCACCATTGGGCGGCGGCGAGGTCGGCTTGTTCCAGCCGGTCATCCGGGGGGTAGCCGGCGCGCGGGGCGAGGCCGCCTTCGCCCGGGAGCAGGACGATGACGTGGAGGCGCAGCATGGCGGCGATCTGGTAGGCGATGGCCCAGAGCAGGTCATCGGAGGTGGCGATGCCGGCGAGTTTGCGGCTGAAGCCATAGAGCGCCTCGGTGGTGCGGCCACGGCTGCGGGCGGCGACGGCCTGGGCGCGGACGGCGGCGGTGAGGTTGCTGGCGATGACGGCGACGACGGCGAAGAAGAAGAGGGTGACGACGTTTTCGCGGTCGGCGATGACCAGCGTGTAGAGCGGCGGCAGGAAGAAGAAGTTGAAGGCGAGCACGCTGAGCCCGGCGGCGGCGAGGGAGGGCAGCAGGCCGCCGAGCACGGCGGCGGTGAGCACGGCGGTGAGGTAGACGAGGGCGATGTTGGCGACCTCGAGCAGTTCGCGCAGGACGAAGCCGATGAGGGTGGCGGCGAGCACGAGGGAGGCGGCGGCGAAATAGTCGCGGCCGGACGCGCGGGGGAGCCGGGGCAGCGGCTGGGCCGCGGCGTTGGGCGCGGGGGGGCGTGGCATGACGTGGATCGGGAGGTCGCCGGCGGCGGCGATGAGATCGGGCAGGAGGGGGCGGTGCCAGGCGCGCCACCAAAGGCGGGGACCAGGGGCGCCGGTGAGGACGTCGGTGACGTTCTGGGCGCTGGCGTAGGCGAGGATATCGGCGGCGATTTTTTGGCCGGGGAGGGTGACGGTCTCGGCGCCGAGGCGGGCGGCGAGGCGCAGGGCGGCGTTGAGCTGGGCGCGGGCGGGGTCGGCGCGGCGGAGATCGGCGGCGGTTTCGACGTGCAGGACGATCCAGGGGGCGCGGTGGAGGTCGGCGAGCTGGCGGCCGTGGCGGACGAGGGATTCGGCCGCGGCGTCGGCGGCGACGCAGACGAGGATGCGGGCGCCGGCGGCGAAGGGGCCGGGGATGGCGTGGGATTGCAGATGGTCGAGCAGTTGGGAGTCGACGCGCTGGGCGGTGCGGCGGAGCGCGAGCTCGCGCAAGGCGGTGAGGTTGCGCAGCGTGAAGAAGCTGGTGAGGGCGCGGCTGGCGGTGGCGGGGAGGTAGATGTGGCCGGCGCGGAGGCGCTTGAGCAGGTCATCGGGGGTGATGTCGATGAGTTCGATGTCATCGGCGCGGTCGATGATGCTGTCGGGGACGGTTTCGCGGACGCGGATGCCGGTGAGGGAGGCGACGGTGTCGTTGAGGGATTCGATGTGCTGGATGTTCAGCGTGGTCCAGACGTCGATGCCGGCGTCGAGGAGTTCCAGCACGTCGAGATAGCGCTTGGGGTGGCGGCTGCCTTGGCCGGCGTCGTCGGTGGCGTTGGTGTGGGCGAGTTCGTCGACGAGGGCGAGGGCGGGACGGCGGGCGAGCAGGGCGTCGAGGTCCATTTCCTCGATGGTGATGCCGGCGTGCTGGAGGGTGCGGCGGGGGAGGATGTCGAGCCCGGCGAGCAGGGCCTCGGTATCGGCGCGGCCGTGGGTCTCGACGACGCCGGCGACGACGTCGAGACCCTCGGCCTGGCGGGCGCGGGCGGCGGTGAGCA
>CAIYPH010000095.1 GCA_903928045.1 uncultured Rhodospirillales bacterium | reverse complement strand
GGGTTGATGGGCGGCGCGGCTGGGTTTGATCCGGCGGTTTGGGCGGAGATGGCGGCGCTGGGCTGGTGTGGGATAGCGATTCCGGAGCGGTTTGGCGGCAGCGGGTTGGGGCTGGCGGAGGTGGCCACGGTGGTGGAGCCGATGGGCCGGCACTTGATGGCGACGCCGTTCGTGTCGGGCCAGATTGCGGTGCAGGCGCTGCTGGCGGGCGGGCATACGACGCTGTTGCCGCGGATTGCGCAGGGGGCGATCGCGACGACGGCGGTGTTCGAGCGGGACGGGGACTGGGACCTCGCGGCGATCGAGGCGACGGCAACGCGGCATGGCGATTACGTGCGTCTGGAGGGGGGGAAGACCCTGGTGGAGCATGGCGGCGTGGCGGAGATCGTGCTGGCCTCGGTTTGGCTCGATGGCGCGCCGGCGCTGGTAGTGCTGGAGGGGCCGTTCGCGGGGCGCATGCGCGCGGAAGCCGTGATCGACGAAACCCGCCGCAGCTTCAGCCTCGATCTCACCGGGCTCGAAATCCCCGCCGCGTCGCTGATCACCGGCCCAGCCGCCTTCATCGCGCTGCGCGATGCAGCCCTGCTGCTCGCCGTGGCCGAGGCCGCTGGCGGTATCGCGGGCGTGCTGGACGTGACGGTCGACTACCTCAACAACCGCACCGCCTTCGGCCGCAAAATTGGCAGCTACCAGTCCCTCAAGCACGCCTGCGCCGATATTCTGGTCGGGCTGGAGCGTAGCCGCTCCCACCTCTATCACGCGGCCACCCTGTGCGGTGCCAACGAGGATGCCGAAGTGGCGCTGCGCATGGCCAAGGCCGAGACGTCGGACGTTTTCGCCAACGCCGGGGACCGCGCCGTGCAATTCCACGGCGGCTTCGGCTTCACCTGGGATTGCGACGCCCAACTCTACCTCCGCCGCGCCTTGTGGCTGCAATACAGCTTCGGCGACGCCGCCCATCACCGGCGCAAACTGGCCGATCTGCTGCTGGGGGATTGAACCCGGCGGCGGTATGGCCGACCATCCCGTTGCAACAAGAAACGGCAACGAGGAGACGTAAAATGGCAGGCATTCTGGCGGGCAAAGCGGCCCTGGTGACGGGCGGTGCCTCGGGCATCGGGCAGGCGACGGCGCTGATCATGGCGCGCGAGGGCGCCCGCGTCGCGGTGGCCGACCGCACCGAGGACAGCGCGGCCGCGACGGTCGCGATGATCAACAGCGCCGGCGGCCAGGCGATCGCCATCGGCGGGGATGTCGCCAATGAGGCCGATGTCGCGGCGATGGTGGCGCGCACGGTGGCCGCCTTCGGCCGCATCGATTGCGGCTTCAACAACGCCGGCATCGGCAGCCGCCCCGGCGATGTCCGCACCCGCACGCATGAGATGAGCCAGGAGAAATTCGACAACATGCTCGCGATCAACCTGCGCGGCGTGTTCCTCTGCATGAAGCACGAAATCATCGCCATGCTGCAATCCGGCGGCGGCGCCATCGTCAACACCGCCTCGGTCGCCGGCCTCATCGGCCTGCCGACCTCCGCCCACTACGTCGCGTCCAAGCACGGCGTGGTCGGCCTAACCAAGACGGCGGCGATGGAATATGCGCAGGACAATATCCGCGTGAACTGCGTCAACCCCGGCTACATCAAAACCCCGATGACCGATCCGTTCATGGCCGAGCGCTTTGACGCGCTGATGACCAAGGTGCCGATGCACCGCCTCGGCACCGCCGATGAAATCGCCGAGGCCGTCGTGTGGATGCTCTCCGACAAGGCGTCCTTCATGACTGGCGCCTCCCACGTGGTGGATGGCGGCTACTACGCGGCCTGATTACCGCGCGGGCAGTTCCACTGCCCGCGCCTGGGCTTCCAGCGCGAGACGGCAAACCGTGATGACGTGGGATTGCGGCATCGCGGTTTCCGTCCGGTCCCGCACATCGGCGGCGAAGGCGCGGAAATAGGTCAGCGGACGGCCCTCGCAGGCGATATGTCGCGTGCCCTTGCCGTCAGACATGAAGAGGTGGTCGGTGCCCTTCCGCCCCTCGATGTCCAGATATTTGCGCAGCTCGATGGTCCCCTCGGTGCCCAGGATGGTCAGCCGCCCATCGCCCCAGGTCGGCAACCCGTCCGGGGTGAACCAGTCAACGCGGATATACCCGCTGGCTCGCTCGCTTTTCAGCACCACCTCACCGAAATCCTCAAACCCGCCGCCAACCGCGTATTTGCCGACCGAGGCGTAGGACACCTCCGGCGCCTCGCTGCCGGTGAACACGATGAACTGGTCGATCTGGTGGCTCGCGATATCCACGAGAATGCCGCCATAGGTGCTGGCATCCCAGAACCAGCCAGGCCGCAGCTTCCGGTTCAGCCGGTGCGGCCCGAGCCCCACCGTCTGGATCACGCGGCCGATCGCCCCCTGGCGCACCAGGTCCAGCGCCACCTCGGTGCTCGGCGTCTGGAAGCGCTCGGAGAAACACACCGAGAAAATCCGCCCTGTCTCGGCGATCGCGCGTTCGACGTCGGCGAGCTGGGCGAAATCGGTGATGCCGGGCTTGTCCACCAGCACATCCTTGCCCCGCCGCATCGCCGCAATTGCCAGCGGCGCCCGCTCGGAGGGGATGGCGGCGGTGACGATCACCTGGATCGAGGGATCATCCAGCAGCCGCTCCTTCTCGGCGACCGCCGGGAGGTGCGGAAAGCGCTTCTGAAAGCCCTCCAGCACGCCAAGATCGGTCGTCACCGGCCAATACCCGGCGCATTCCATGCCGGCCTCGATGAGGTAGGCGGTGAGTTCATAGACGTGGCGATGATCGAGCCCGATGACGGCGAAGCGCGTGGCCATTATCCTTTTTCCTTCTTATCAGTTCGTCGCCAAACAGCCAGAGAAACTTGTCGGTCTCAGTGATGCTGAGGCCATTCAGTCCGAACGTTGTTTTGAAATTGGCCAAAACACATAGGAATTGGTCGTACCTATAAAGGTCGGAGTTGGCGTATGTTGGCGTGCCAAAATTATTCCGAGAGTGCGAAAGCACAGCACTTACGCGGCTGTCGAAAATAGGAAAGGCGGTTATGTTTGAATTATAGCAATATTTTGTCGCAAAGGAGTAATTGCCATGATTTGAAGCATGTGATCCAGCAATCTCTGCGACGATATCTAGGCATCCCATGTGAAGTCTTGCGTCAATATCGCGAACTCCTAGTATCCTCTCTGCACTTTTATGCAGGTCATAAATGTGCGTGTGATAGACACTATTAATCAAACCAACCTTCGTCAAAATATGGTTGATATCGATGTTTTGTGGAAAAATGTCCCGAAAGAGCCACGCTACGGCTTTAGCCTCAGCGTCGAATCTTGGATTATTATCCCATATTTGAATGTAGCCCTGGGCCATCGCGAGATCGGGTCGAATCTCTGTCGAATCTCCCATCTGTGACGCACTCCTCAAGCCGAGATATGCGTCAGCCCGCCCATATAGCGCCCCAGCACCTGCGGGATCAGGATCGAGCCATCCGCCTGCTGATAGTTCTCCATCACTGCGATCAGCGCGCGGCCGACGGCGATGCCGGAGCCGTTCATGGTGTGCACCTGGCTCACCGTCTTGCCGTCAGCCGCCCGGAAGCGCGCGTTCATGCGGCGGGCCTGGAAGGCGCGCATGTTGGAGCAGGAGGAGATCTCGCGATACATCCCCTGGCCCGGCAGCCACACTTCGAGATCGAAGGTCCGCGCCGCGCCGAACCCGGTATCGCCGGCGCAGAGCAGCATGCGGCGATAGGGCAATTGCAGCAATTCCAGCACCTTCTCGGCGCAGCTTGTCATCCGCTCATGCTCGGCATCGCTGTGCTCGGGATGGCTGATCGAGACCATCTCCACCTTGCGGAACTGGTGCTGGCGCAGCATGCCGCGCGTATCCCGCCCGGCCGAGCCGGCCTCGCTGCGGAAGCATTCGGTCAGCGCCGTCATCCGCAGTGGCAGCACCTTCTCGGCGTAGATCTCCCCGGCCGCCATGTTCGTCAGCGGCACCTCGGCGGTCGGAATCAGCCAGCGCCCATCGGTGGTGCGGAACAAATCCTCGGCGAATTTCGGCAAATTGTTGGTGCCGAACACCGAGGCGTCGTTCACCATCAGCGGCGGGATGATCTCCTCATAGCCGTGCTCACCGGTATGCAGGTCGATCATGAACTGCCCGAGCGCGCGCTCCAGCCGCGCCAGCTTTCCGCGCAGGATGGTGAAGCGGGCGCCGGCGATTTTCGCCGCATTGGCGAAATCCATCATCCCCAGCCCCTCGCCAAGCTCGAAATGCTGCTTCGGCGTGAAGCCCATCTCGCGCGGCGTGCCCCAGCGCTTGATCTCAACATTGGAATGCTCGTCGGCGCCATCTGGCACCTCGGCGTCCAGCAGGTTCGGGATGGCCGCCAGCGTGTCGAAGATGGTCTTGTCGAGCGAAGCTGCCTCGGCCTCGAGTGCCGCCATGTCGTCGCGCAGCGCGGTCGCCTCGGCCTCCAGCGGCGAGGTATCGGCGCCGCTGCGCTTGCCCTGGCCGATCTCCTTGGCCAGCGCATTGCGCCGCGCCTGCTTCTCCTGCAGCGCGGTCTGCGCGGCGCGGCGGGCGGCGTCCTGGTCGAGAATGGCGGGGGCGGCGGGTGCCAGGCCACGGCGGGCGCAGGCAGCGTCGAAGGCCGCGCCATCGGCGCGGATCATGCGGATATCATGCATCGGATCAGTCCTTGCCCGCCGCGGCGAGGCCGGCGGCGGGGCTGGTCAAAGGGGTGCCATTGCGGCAGAGCGCCGCGCCACCGGCCATCGAGGCCTGGGCGAGCGCGATCACATCGGCGCCGGCGGCATAGAGCGCATCGGCGGCCTCGGCGACCAGGCGGTGATAGCCGGGAGTGTCGCCCGATTTCAAGGCGGCCCAGGCGCCCTCGGCGATGCGCATGTCGATCGCAACGCCGGTGCCCTCGGCGGCGCGCTCGAACAGCACGCGCGTCGGCTCCACCGTGGTCTGCACCGCGCAGAGCGCGATCACCCGCTTGCTGCCGGTGGAAGCGGCCGCGACGGCCTGCTTGGCCAGCGCGCCATCCACCCGCAGGATCGGGATGCCGGCGCCGATCGCCGCCTGCTCGGCGGCGGGGCCGACGGTGGAGCAGGTGAGCAGCACCGCATCCACCCCATCCGCCATGCCGCGCAGCAGCGCGGCCGCCTCGTCGCGGATTTCCGCCGTCAGCCCGCCCGCCGCCTCCGATCGCGACAGCAGATCCGATCGCACGCGATGCGACAGCGCAACGTCAAGCCCGCGCGATGCCGCCTCGAAGACGGGCACGTTGCTGTCGACAGTGTGCAGGCAAGCGATGCGCAGCGTCATGAGGTCACTCCTCGGTGGGCTTTGGTTCGACGAAGCGGGCGGCGATGATGGAAATCTCGTAGAGCGCCATCAGCGGCACCGCGAGCATGATCATGCTGCCGGGGTCAGGCGGCGCCAGCACGGCGGCGATCACCGTCATCACCACGACGGCGTAGCGGCGGAATTTCTTGAGCCCGGCGGAGGTCACGATCCCCACCTTGGCCATCAGCGACAGCGCCACCGGCAACTGGAAGGCCACGCCGAACGCCAGGATCAGCTTCATCACCAGGTCGAGATACTCGCCGATCTTCGGCTGCAACTCGATCGGCAAGCCATTGCCGGAGGCCGGGATTTCGAATCCGATGAAGAACTTCCAGGCCACGGGAATGACGAAATAATACACCACGGAGGCGCCGAGCACGAACAGCACCGGCGTCGCCACCAGGAAGGGCAGGATCGCCTTCTTCTCCGAGCGATAGAGGCCCGGCGCCACGAACATCCACAACTGCCCGGCCACCACCGGGAAGGAGAAGAACGCCGCGCCGAAGGCCGCCACCTTCATGTAGGTGAAAAACGCCTCGGTCAGCGAGGTGTAGATCATCTTGCGCGCCTCGCCGTTCTCGCGGAACACGTCCGCCAGCGGCTGGGCGAGGAAGAGGTAGATCTGCCCGGAGTAGTGGTAGCAGGCGATGAACGCGATGACGAAGGCGATCACCGACCACATCAGCCGCGTGCGCAGCTCCAGCAGGTGTTCCATCAGCGGCATCGGCTTGTCGTCGATGTGATCGACTTTTTCGGTCTCGGCCATGGGGGGCGAACTCAACGGCGCACAGTGTCGGGTGGGACAAACGCCGGCGGCGCGGGGGGCGCGGCGATCTCGGGCGGAATGAAGGCGGGCGGGCCCATGGCCGGCCGCTCCCAGCGAATCTCGGCGGCGGGCGTGGCGCTGCTGCCGGTCGCGGTATCGAAGGGGTTGGTGGAGAAGGTGTCGCGGATGGTCCCATCAGGGTCCACCGCCTTTTCCAACTCGCTCTTGATGTCGAAGTTGCGGAGCTCGTTGAGCTGGTCCTTCACCCCGTCGAGATTGGCTTCCTTCACCATCTCATCGACATGGGTCTGGAATTCGGAGGCCATCTTGCGGGCCTTCTTCACCATCCCCGTCACCGTACGGATGGCGACCGGCATGTCTTTCGGGCCGATCGCCACGAGGGCGACGACACCGATGATCGCAAGTTCCGACCAGGCGAAATCAAACATCAGCCAAAGGCCCCAATCCCAAGGGGTTGTCTGCTAGCAGGAAACCGGGCGAAGGGGAAACCGGTCACGCGTCGGGGGCTTCCGGTTCGGGCGGCGTCGCCGGTGCCTCGACGGTCGGAGCCGGCGTTTCCACCAGCAGGTCCTCCCGGCGCGGCAGGTCGCGCAGGTCGGCAAGCCCGAACTGGGCGAGGAATGCGGGCGTGGTGCCCCACATCGTCGGCCGGCCCGGGGTTTCGCGCCGGCCCTTCGGCATGATCAGCCCGGCATCCAGCAGCGCGTCGAGCGTGGTTTGCGAGAGCGTGGCACCGCGGATTTCCTCCACCTCGGCGCGGGTGACGGGCTGGTGATAGGCGATGATCGCCAGCGTTTCCATCGCCGCCCGCGGCAGCCGGCGCGGCACCTTCACCACACGCTTCAATCGCTCGGCGATGTCGGGCGCGGTGCGGAACTGCCAGCCGCCGGCGACCTCCACCAGTTCCACCCCCCGCCCGGCATACCGCGCCTGGAGCGCCGCCAGCACGGCCTCAGCCTCGGCGTCATCGGGCAGCGCCTGGGTCAGCGCGCGTGCCGTCACCGGGGTGGCGGAGGCGAAAATCAGCGCCTCGGCGAGGCGGAGCTGCTCGGGATCGGGCATGGCGGGTTCACTCGTCATCGGGCTCATCCTGTGCCTCGCTCAGCTGCCCGCGCACCAGAATCGGCCCGAACGCCGCCTCCTGGCGCATGCGGATGGTGCCGGCGCGGGCCATCTCAAGCGTGGCGATCAGCGTGCTCGCCAACGCCGCGCGGCGCTCCAGCGGGCCACCCAGCGTCTCCGGCAGGAACTGGTCGAGCGCGGACCAGTCGGGCAGGCTGCCCAGCAGCACGGCGAGGCGGGCCAGCGCGTCCTTCACCCCCCACAGCGAAATCCGCGCCGGGCGGTACTGCTTGTGCCGCGTGCCGCGCCGCAGGGCGGCCATATAGGCGCGCATCAGGGCGGGCATATCGAGCGACAGGCCGGAGCGGTCGGTCTCCGCGAAATCCTCTGGCGCGCCGCGGGCGAACACCTCCTGGCCCAATTGCGGCCGCGCCCCGAGCCAGGCCGCCGCGGCGCGCATCGCCTGCAAATCCCGCAGGCGGGCCGCCAGCACCTCGGCCGCCGCCTCGCCCTCATCGGCCGCGGTGAGGCCGAGCGGCAGCAGCAGGCGGGATTTCAGCCAGGTGAGCCAGGCCGCCATCACCAGCCAATCGGCCGCGAGTTCCAGCCGGATGCGCCGCGCCCCCTCGATCACCGCAAGATACTGGTCCACCAGCGCGAGGATGGAGATGCGCGCGAGGTCCACTTTCTGGGCGCGCGCGAGGTCCAGCAGCAGGTCGAGCGGCCCGTCGAACCCATCGAGATGCAGCAGCAGCGCCTCGGCGCCGAGCGGCGTGTCATTGGCGGGCAGGGCGGTAACCGCGCCGCTCATCTCAGCCGATCCCGAGGGCCGCCAGCAGATCCGCCGCGCGCAGCACCGTCCACAGCGCGGCGCGCAGGTCGAGATCGAGCAGCCATGGCATCAGCCCGTTGAGCGCGGCGCCCACGGGGTCGAACTTCCAGCCAAGATCGCGCGACATCTCCGGCACGATGAAAACGAACAGCAGCACGATCAGCACGCCGTATTTTTCGAGCTTCGCCCAACGCGCCGCCAGCGCCTCCGGCAGCAGCCCCACCACCACCCGCCCGCCGTCGAGCGGCGGGATGGGCAGCAGGTTGAATAGGCCGAGCCCGATATTCACCTGGATGAAGGCGAGCGCGAAGGCGACGGCCATGCTGCCGTCATCGAACCCGCCATCGGTATGGGTCGCCACCAGCACCACGGTGGCGGCGAAGGCGAGCAGGAAGTTCATGCCGGGCCCCGCCGCCGCCACCACCATCATCCCCCGGCGCGGATTGCGGAACCGCCAGGCCGCCACCGGCACCGGCTTGGCCCAGCCGAACATGAAGGCGATCCGCCCCCTCGTCGCCAACTGGCTCACCGCCAGGAACAGCGGCAGTACGATGGTGCCGATGCGATCGACGTGCACGAGCGGATTGAGCGACAGGCGCCCGGCCTCGCGCGCCGTGCTGTCGCCCATCGCCAGCGCCGCATAGCCATGCGCCGCCTCGTGCAGCGTGATCGCGAGCACCGCGGCGACCAGTGAGAGAATGATGTCGATCAAATGCCCAATCCGTCCCGTTCCGCCCGAAGGCCAACCGGGTCTAGCGCCAAACGCCGCCGCCGCGCGACCCCCCGCGCCGCCGCGAGCCGCGATTCGGCCGCTTGGGTGAGGGAAGGGACCGCCTCCAGCACCGCCGCATTCTCCGCGATGCCGCCGGGGCAATAGAGCGCGATATCGCAGCCCGCCGCCAACGCCCGCGTGGCGCGCTCCGCCGGCGTGCCGCTCAGCGCCTCCATGGCGAGATCATCCGAGGTCAGCACCCCCCGGAATCCCGCCCGCCCGCGGATCACCTCGCCGATCACCACCGGCGAGAGGGTGGCCGGGCGCTGCGCATCCCAAGCACGGTAGACGATATGGGCGGTCATCATCCATGGCAGATCGGCATTGGCCGCGAAGGGTGCAAGGTCAGCCACCAGATCATTGGCCTCCACCGTCGGCAGCGCGAGATGGCTATCCACCGACGCCCGCCCATGCCCGGGCGCATGCTTGCCGACCGGCTGCACCCCCGCCGCCAGCAGCCCCGCCGCCACCGCACGGGCCAGCCGCGCCACCTCCAGCGGCTCCGCCCCATAGGCCCGGTCGCCAATCACGTCACTGGCGCCGGGCACGCGGAGATCGAGCACCGGGGCGCAGACGGTATCGAGGCCCACATCCATACAGTCGATGCCGATCAGGGCCCCGGTGAGGAACGCTGCCCGCAGCCCGGCCGCAGGATCGCGCCTGAACAGCTCCCCGATGGTCCCCGCCGGCGGATGCACGCCCCAGTGCGGCGGCCGCAACCGCGCGACGCGCCCGCCCTCCTGGTCCACCATCAGGCAAGCGCCCTTTGGCAGCACCCGCCGCAACTCGGCCGTCAACGCGCGCAACTGCGATGGGTCTTCGACATTGCGGCGAAACAGGATCACCCCGGCAGGCGGCAGACGCCGAAACAGCGCCGCCTCCTCCGCCGTGAGGCGAGGACCGGCAATGCCGAGAATCGCGGCTTTCGGAGCGTGGGACATGACGCAAAGGTAAAAGCCGCCGGCCCGGCCGTCCATGCCGCCGGCCACCCTTGACGCCGCCCCGACCGCGACGCCTCATCCCACCCACAAGGAGCGCGCGCCATGACCACCGAGCTGATCCGCCTTACCGCCAACCAAGCCGTCGCCGCGCTCCGCCGCGGCGAAATCTCCCCGCTCGACCTCATCGACGCCGCCGCCGCCCGCATCGCGGCGGTAGAACCCGCGGTGAACGCGCTCCCAACCCTTTGCCTCGACCGCGCCCGCGACCACGCTAAGACCCTCATGGCCGGGCATCGCCGCGAGGCAGAAGGCGAGCCGGGCTGGCTCGCCGGTCTCCCCGTCGTCATCAAGGACCTCGCGGACGTTGCCGGGGTGCGCACCACCTATGGCTCGCCGATCTACAAGGATCATGTGCCCACCCGCTCCCACCCGCTGGTGGAGCGCATCGAGCGTAAGGGCGGCATCGTCATCGCCAAGTCCAACACCCCCGAGTTCGGGGCTGGGGGGAACACCTTCAACGAGGTGTTCGGCCGCACCCTGAACCCCTGGAACACCGCGCTCACCTGCGGCGGCTCCACCGGTGGAGGCGCGGTGGCACTCGCCACCGGCGAGGCCTGGCTGGCTCAGGGCTCCGACCATGGCGGTTCGCTGCGCGGCCCCGCCACGCTGTGCTCCGTGGTCGGCATCCGCCCCTCGCCAGGCCGGGTGACGCGGGGCAGTGCCGACAACCTTTTCTCCCCGCTTTCCGTCGAAGGCCCGATGGCGCGCAATGCCGCCGATCTCGCGCTCTTCCTCGACACCATGGCCGGGCTGTGCCCGCAGGACCCGATGACCTTCGACGCCCCGGCCGCACCCTTCCTCGACGCCGCCCTCAACCCGCGCAAACCCCGCCGCATCGCCTTCACCACCAATTACGGCGGCCGTCTGCCGGTCGAGCGCGAAACCCGCGAAATTTGTGCCGCCGCGATGCGCCATTTCGAGGCCGCCGGCTGCATCGTCGAGGAGGCCTATCCCGAGCTTGGCCCGGTGGAGGACGTGTTCCTCGCTTTGCGCTCGCACCACTTCGTGGTCGCCAACGAGCCGCGCATCGCCGCCCATCGTGACCTCATCAAGCCCGACATCATCTGGAACACCGAGCAGGGCCTGGCGCAAACCGCCTCGCGCTACGCCTGGGCCGAGCGCGAACGTGCCGCGATGTATCGCCGCTTCGCCGCCTTCTTCGAGACCTATGACCTCCTCGTCACCCCCGGCAGCGCCACCCCGGCCTGGGACGTCGCACTGCGCGCCCGCACCGAGGTGGATGGCGTGAAGCTCACCAACTACATCGCCGGCTCGGCGCTGACCTCGGCGATCACGCTCACCAGTTGCCCGGCCCTCAGCCTGCCCTGCGGCTTTGACCGCCACGGCCGCCCGGTCGGCCTGCAACTCATCGCCCCCGCCCGCGGCGAGGCGATGGCGATTTCGGCGGCGGTGATTTTCGAGCGCGAAAGCGGGCTGGACCGCCTGTTGCCCATTGACCCGCGGCCGGGCGTAGTCCCGGAGGGGGGCTGATGGGGAAGGAGAAGGCGGCGGCCCTGCGCCAGCAGGTCACCTGGCTTTACCGCGAAGTCTGCGCCCGCGGCCTCAACGTCGGCAGTTCCGGCAATGTCAGCGCCCGCCTGGGCGAGGGGATGCTCATCACCCCCACCGGCGTGCGCGGCGATACGGTGGACCCCGATGCCCTCGTGCGGATGGATTTCGCTGGCGCGCATAAGGGCCGCATCGCCCCCTCCTCGGAATGGCAAATGCACGCCGAGATCTACCGTGCCGACTCACGCGCGCAGGTGATCGTGCACACCCATGCCGATTGCTGCACCGCCCTCGGCGCGCTCGGGCGAGGCCTGCCGGCGTTCCACTACGATATCGCCCAGTTCGGCGGTGATGACGTGCGCCTCGCCCCCTACGCCCTGTTCGGCACGGCGGAACTCGCGGCGCTTGCGGTGACGGCGCTGCACGGCCGCACCGCTTGCCTGCTGGCCAATCACGGCATGATCTGTCATGGCCGCGATGCGGCATCGGCCTTGCTCGCCGCGGTC
>CAIYPH010000094.1 GCA_903928045.1 uncultured Rhodospirillales bacterium | reverse complement strand
TCGCGGGACTGGTGAACATCGAAGCGGGGTTCATGCCACTCTGATGAGGCCGACAGATTGGCCCGGAGCCACCAACTGGTGGTCAAATTAGGCCGCAGACTTTCGCAACAAGTCTAATGGGCGGGCAAAACGGGTAGGCGGGAAAAGCGTGGGCGGTAGCGTCGAGACTGGGTCGCCCCGCGGCGGCCGTGAAACCGAGACAGACCAGAAGGCGTGTAGCTCAATGGCAGAGCGCTGTCTTTACATGACAGAGGCTGGGGGTTCGACTCCTTCCGCGCCTATTCCCCCGCTCCCGCGCGGTGCCGGAATATGCTGACCCCCGTGATGTCGCTTGTGATAGTCTGCCTATGCCAGCGGGCCAGGCTGCCGGCTGGCGTGATCCAGCCTCGGCAGTTTGGCGTATAAGTGCGGGGTGAAACCAAAACGGTCATGAAATCCTTGTTGCGATATTATCGTCTTTCCCTGCCGTGGAACGCGCTGTCATGCGCCGCCTTCCTCGCTGCCGGCCTGCTGTCCGCCTGCTCGGATACGCCTGAGCCGGCCCCGGCCGCGGCCGTCCCGCCGCCAGTGGCCGTCGCCGCGCCCGCTCCGGCGCCTGCCGCCACGGCTATTCCGACGCCCCCGCCCCCGCCCCCGCCACCACCCGCTCCGGTGACCGCGGCGAACGCCACTCCGCCCGCCGATGCGGCCGCCCCCGAGGCCGCCTCCAGCGCACAATACGTTATCGGCGCCGGCGACCAGCTCGGCATCTCCGTCTACCGCGCGCCGGAACTCAGCGTGCCATCCATCCCGGTGCGGCCGGACGGGCGCATCTCCATGCCGCTGATCCCTGATATCGTCGCCTCCGGCAAGACGCCGACCCAGCTCGGCAAGGAACTGGAGGAGCGGCTCAAGGAATACGTGAAGGACCCGATCGTCACCGTCATGGTGTCCAACTTCATCGGCCCCTTCAGCCGTCAGGTGCGCGTCATCGGGGCGGCGACGGAGCCGATGGCCATCCCCTACCGGGACCATATGACAGTGCTTGACGTGATGATCTCCACCAAGGGCCTGACCAAGTTCGCCGCCGGCAACCGCGCCGTGATCGTGCGCACCGTCGGCGACAAGAAGGAGACCATCAAGGTCCGCCTCAATGACCTTCTGAAGGACGGCGACATCGAGCAGAACGTCGAGATGGTGCCGGGCGACACGCTGATCATTCCGGAAAGCTGGTTCTAAGGCCCCGCCCGATGGGTACGCTGGTCATCATCATCCGCCGCATGCTGATTGCCGCCTGGCGCTATCGCTGGGGCGCGGTCGCCGTGTCATGGCTGGTCAGCGGCGCCGGCTGGACCGGGGTCTACTTCATCCCCAACCAGTACGAAGCCAGCGCCCGCCTCTATGTCGATGCCGACGTGGTGCTGACCCCGCTGCTGCGCGGCCTGTCGATCGACAGTTCGCTGACCAGCCAGCTCGACGTGCTGCAACGCACCCTGCTATCGCGCCCCAATCTCGAGAAGCTGGTTTCCAACACCGATCTTGACCTGCAGATCACCGGCCCGGCCGACCTTGAAACCCTGGTCGCCAAGCTCGGCAGCGAAATCAAGATCACGCCGCAGACCCGCAACCTCTTCACCATAACCTACCGCAACCCCTCGCCGAAGCTCGCCTTCGACGTGGTGCAGACCATCCTGACCACCTTCATCGAGAGCAAGACCGGCAATAACCGCTCCGAGATGGAGAACGCCCAGCTCTTCCTGCAGCAGCAGATCGCCGGCTACGAGCAGCAGTTGCGCGCCGCCGAGCGCAAGCGCGCCGATTTCCGCGCCAAATACATCGACCTGCTCCCCCTCGGCGATACCGGCGCCAGCCGGCTCGACCAGGCGCAGGGCAATCTCCGCCAGCTCCAGGGCTCGCTCGCCGACCAGGTCGCCAAGCGCGACCTGCTGAACCGCGAGCTGACCTCCACGCCGCAGCTCATCGTCACCGAGACCGAGACCGCCCCGGCCCAGGCCACCGCCGTTCCCGGTGGCCCCGCCGGCCCCGCCGGCCCGCTCAAGGACCCCCGGGTCGAGGCGGCGCAGAACGAGCTGAACGATCTCAGGCTGCGTTACACCGACAACCACCCCGACGTGGTCTCCGCCAAGCGCCGGCTCGAAGGGCTCAAGGCGCAGGCCGAACAGACCGCCGCCGCGGCGAGCAAGACCGCCGAAACCGCCGCCGCCACCGCGAAAACCGATGCCGCGGCCGCGGCCAAGGCGGCCGAGAACCAGCCGGCCGTCCCGGCGAGGCCGGTCAAATCGCTGCCCAACCCCATCTATGAGCAGCTCAAGGTACGGCTCTATGAGGTGGAATCACTCATCGCCTCCTTGCAGCGCCAGATCGCCGATGCCACCCGCGAGCGCGACCGGCTGGAGGAAATGGCGCGCAGCGCGCCCGGCGTGCAGGCCGAGTTCCTCAACCTCAATCGCGACTACGACGTTCAGCGCAAGAACTATGACGAATTGCTGGCGCGGCGTGAGTCGATGCGCATCGCCACCGCCGCCGAGGCCGATGCCGACAAGATCAAGATCCAGGTGATCGACCCGCCGCAGGTGCCGCAAAACCCGGTGGCGCCGAAGCGCACCCTGCTGATTTCCACCGTCCTGGCCATCGGGCTGGCCGCCGGGGTCGCCATGTCGGTGCTCCTGGTCCAGTTCGACCAGTCTTTCCACACCATCGACGAATTGCGCGAGCTGGGCTTGCCGGTCGCCGGCGGCGTGTCGCTGCTCAATGTATCGGTGTCACGCGGGCGCCTCGCCTCGGTGATGATGTTCGCGATGTCCCTGCTGCTGCTCGGCGCCGTCTATGGCGGGCTGCTGTACCGGCTGATGCGGACAGGAGGATAAAGACGATGTCGGACGATCCGTCCCATCTGGTCGAGCGCGTCGCCTCCCGCCTGCGCGGTGTCGGCGGCCTCGCCGCCGTCGAGCCGGCCCCCGAGCGCGACATCCGCAACGTCGTCCGCCGCGATGCCGAACGGCGCCCCTTCATCCGCCGGCCCGCCGCCCCCACGGCCACGCCAGACGCCGGGGCCGATCCAGCCGAGGACAATGACGGCGCGGCGCGGCCCGACCCCGGCGAGCCGCGCGCATCCGGCCTCGACCCCGCCCCGCTCGAGGCGGACGGCCCCGCCCCGCCCCAGGACCCCACCGAGCCCCGCGCGGCAGATGCGGACGGCGAGCCGCACCCCAACGCAGTCACCGTCAGCCGCCGCGCGGTTCGCCAATCCGCTCGCCCCACCAGCAGCGACCCCAGCCGAGCCGTCAGTGAAGCCGCGCAGCGCGCCCAGGGCGGCAGCCTCACCGACCCCGCGGTGGCGCTGTCGATGCCGGAAACCACTGCCCAGCCGCCGCTCGACATGGCGGCGCTGGAGCGCGCCGGCCTGGTCGTCGGCCACAAGGTGCGCACCAGGATTTCCGAGGAATTCCGCATCACCGTCGGCCATATCCTGCGCTCGCTGCACACCAATTACAGCCCCGGCCGCGGCTCGCCCAACGTGTTGATGGTCACCTCCGCGCGCCCTGGCGAAGGCAAGAGCTTCTCCACCCTCAACCTCGCCGGTTCCATGGCCCAGCACACCCAGCGCGACGTGCTGCTGGTCGACGTCGACGCCAAACAGCGCTCGATCTCGGTCGAACTCGGCCTCGGTGACCGGCCCGGTCTGCTCGACATGAGCACCAACCCCTCGCTGCGCGTCGAGGACGTCATCGTACGCACCGCCATTCCACATCTCTCGGTGGTGCCGATCGGCTCCGGCCACACCATCGGCACCGAGCACACGCCGGCGCGGCCGATGGCGACCCTCATTGAGCGCATCGCCCGCCGCTTCCCCAACGCGATCGTGCTGCTCGACGCGCCGCCCTGCCTGTCGACCTCCGACCCCGCGACGCTGGCCCCCTATGTCGGCCAGATCGTCATGGTGGTGGAGGCGGAAAAGACCCAGCGCAATGAAATCATCGCCGCGCTCGATCTCATCAAGGCCTGCCCCGCCATCACCCTGATGCTCAACAAGATCAAGCTGACAACCAGCTACACCTTCGGAGCCTACCATTATTTCGGCACCTACAATTAGTGCCGCGCCGCGCCGCCGATCCGTGAAGCGGCGCTTCGCCGCCTGTGTCGTCGCGGCCGCCGGCTGCAGCAGCGCGCCCGTCCTGGCCCAGACCGCGGGGCAGGGCCTGATGCCGGCCTATGGCACCGATGTCCGCGTCGGCGACCTGCGCCAGCAATTCGCCCGCACCTTCGATACCAACCCGCCGACACCCACCGACCGGCAATGGACCTTATCGCCAGCCATCGATGTGACGCAGGCCTATGATTCAGGCGTTCAGCACGGCAGCAGTTACGGCCATGATTTCATCACCCGTATCACGCCGATCATCGCCGCCACCGCCCAGACCAACCGCCTGCAAGGCACGCTGAACTACAGTCCGCAATTCAGCATCTACGCCTATAACGGCAGCAACACCGGCATCGCCCATAACCTCAACGCCCAGGGTACCGCTACCCTGGTAGAAGACCTGCTGTTCGCCGATCTGCGTGGCTACGCCGCCACCCAGCCTTTGCTCGGCGGCCTCTCCAGCCAGAGCAGCGGACGCACCAATGACGTGCAGAGCGCCTCCTTCTCCGCCGGCCCCCGCCTGCAGAAGCGCTTCGGCGACACCGCCACCCTGCAGGCCGGTTACTCGCTCTCCCGAAACATGATGTCCTCCCTTGCCCCGCGCGGTAGCGCCCCGCTGGTCGCCGGCGTCAACAGCAACTACACCGCCAACAGCGAGAACGCCTCCGTCTCCACCGGCCCCGATTTCGGCCGCATCACCGCAAGCCTGGCCGCCATGGCGACCCAATATGTCGGCGCCGGCATCTACAAGGGCGCCTACAACGACAGCACCAGCCTCTCCGCCGGCTACGCCGTCACCCGCGCCATCGCCCTGACCAGCAGCGTCGGCCACGAAACCATCGTCTACGGCCCCGGCGGTCCCAGGACGATCGACGATATCACCTGGTCCGGCGGCCTCCGCCTCACCCCCAATGCCGACAGCACCATCAGCCTGAGCTACGGCCACCAGCAGGGCGGCACCTCCTTCGCCTTCGATGGCAGCTACGCCCCGCTCAGCCGCCTGCGCCTGCTCGCCCGCTATTCGCAGGGCATCGGCACCGGGCTGCAGAACCTGCAAGGTGCGCTCTCCGGCGCCGGCGTCGGCCCCGCCGGCATCGCGGTGGACCGCACCACCAACGCGCCGCTCAACCTCAATTCCCTGCTCGGCCAGCAGCCCGGCGTCTACCGCACCACCTCCGGCTCCATCACCGCCGCCCTCGAATTCGACCGTGACACCTACACGCTCGGCTTCGAAAGCACCGACCGCCAGCTGATCTCCTCGCCCTCGACCACCTCCGGCGGCATCGGCTCCAATGCCGGCATCACCAACTCGCTCGCCTGGCAGCACGCCTGGTCGGAGGCCCTCTCGAGCACCACCTCCGTGCAGTACGGCACCCGCAGCGTGCCCGGCGGAACCACCGGCTCGAACGGCGGCAGCAGCGAAACCGAGGCAGCCAACGCCGCCGTCACCTATGCGCTCTCGCCCACCCTGTCGACCAATGCGCTCATCTCGCACACCCAGACCAAGGGGAAGAGCTTCGGCACCGCGCCGGTTCGTGATATGGCCCTTGTCGGCATGCACAAGGCGTTCTGATCCGCGATGTACGAGAAGTTCTATGACTTCACAGCGATGCCGTTCCAGCTCACGCCGGACAGCCGCTTCTTCTTCGGCTCGAAGGGCCACAGCCGGGCCATCGCGCACCTGATCTACGGGCTTTCGCAGGGCGAAGGCTTCATCATCGTCACCGGCGAAGTCGGCGCCGGCAAAACCACCCTGGTCGAGCGCCTATGGTCCGAGCTCGATCGCGACACCTATACCCTCGCCCGCATCAACACCACCCAGGTCGCCGCCGAGGACCTGTTCCGCCTCACCATGTCCGCCTTCGGCATCACCACCCAGGGCGTCGACAAGGCCACCCTGATGCGCGAATTCCAGGACATGCTACGCGCCTACGCCGCCGGCGGCCGCCGCTGCCTGCTGGTGGTTGACGAGGCGCAAAACCTCTCTCTCCCGGCGCTGGAAGAGCTGCGCATGCTCTCCAACGTCACCATCGAGGGCGGCCACACCCCGCTACAAACCATCTTGCTCGGCCAGCCCCAGTTCCGCCGCAAGCTCGCCAGCCCCGATCTCGACCAGCTCCGCCAGCGCGTCCTCGCCTCCTACCACCTCGGCCCCCTCTCCGAGGAGGAAACCCGCGCCTACATCGAATACCGCCTCCACGCCGTCGGCTGGAACAACAACCCCAGCTTCACCGACAGCGCCTTCGCCGCCATCTACCGCTACACCGGCGGCGTCCCCCGCCGCGTCAACCGGCTCTGCTCGCGCGTCCTGCTCTACGGCGCGCTCGAGGAGGCCAACAGCATCACCGGCCCGATGGTCGACAACACCGCGGCCGAGCTGCAACGCGACCTCGAAGGCGGCACCCCCACGGCCGCCGCCGGCGCCGCCGATTTCCCCGCGGGGATGGCCAGCCTCGCCGACGCCCTCGGCGCCCCCGAACCCAGCCTCGAAACCGGCGACGGCTACACCCAGGACCGCCGCGCCGGTTACGGTGAACTCGTCCGCCGCATTCAGGCCCTCGAAGACACCGTCGCCCGCCGCGAGCGCGTGTTCCAACGCCTGATGGACATGTTCAGCGGCTTCAACGCGAGCCGCTCGTGATGCGGAGGGATGAAGGAAGCAAGCGCTTCTTTTTGATAAAAGAAGCAAAAACTTTTCACTCCATGGCTCCACTCTCTCCCGGGAGAGCGCGAAGCCAGCGGATAAAAGTTTTTGGCTCTATTAGCGAATCATATGCGTAGTTCATATTAGGTTCAATCGTTTGGACGTATCGAGGATTGTGACGATGGACAGCGCGGAATTTCGCAAGTGGCTTGAGGCGATTGACGGTTTGTCTGAGCAGCAGCGAGCG
>CAIYPH010000093.1 GCA_903928045.1 uncultured Rhodospirillales bacterium | reverse complement strand
TTGGAATAAAAGTTTTTTGCTCCTTTTTTTCCAAAAAAGGAGTGCTTCCTTCCACTTGCCTTACCTTCTCTTCGTTTTTCGGGTTCTCAAGTGGACTGGATATTGGTTCTTTTTGTTCACAAAAAGAACACCTTGCCTTCCAGCTTGCACCCACCCACCAAGCTGGCAAACTCCCCAGGACATACCGAGGAAGCCAACATGAACGACGCCACCACCCCCCGCGTGCGCCCCCTCCCGGTGGCCGTCGAGCCCCTGTTCGATACCGCCCCCGTGCTCGGCGCCCGCGGCCTCCCGGCGCCTCTCCTCTACGATGCCCGCCCCGCCGCGCTCCGCCTGCGCCAGGTCAGCTTCGCCGCCAAGCGCCTGGCCGACATGATCCATGTCAGCGGCCTCCCCGTCGCCGAGGCCGAGCGCCGCCTGCGCTGGCGCCCCGTCGCCGCTCCCGGCGCGCTCGAAGTGCGCACCGACCTCGCGCCCGCCCAGGCCGAGCTCGATGCCGCCGTCGCCGCCGGCCAGCTCAGCGTCGCCTATGAAGGCCGCATGGTCGCCGTAACCTGGAATGACCCGTCCTTCGGCCCCATCACCGGCCGCGCCATCGCCCCGCCGGGCTATGGCGGCATCGTGCTCGGCGCCGCCGAGGCGCTGCGCTTCGATCCCACGCCCATCCCGCGCCAATCCGCGAATCCCGCCTACTGGGACGACAGCGCCGCCACCTCAGCCCCCGCCGCCGTCCGCCACGCCGCCGACACCTACCACGCCGGGGCGCCGGGCATGTACGGCATGCTCGTCGCCGCCCCCGGCCGCGTGCTGTTCGAGCGCTACGGCAATGGCGGCGCGCCCGATCGCGTCATGCCGAGCTGGTCGATGACCAAATCCGTCACCGCCACCCTCATCGGCCGCCTCCTCCATCTCGGCTGGCTCCGCTCCGTGCACGACGCCGCCCCCGCCCCCCTCTGGGCCGATCCCCGCGACGCCCACTCCGCCATCACCCTCGATCATCTGCTCCGCATGCGCGCCGGCCTCGGCATGACCGTGCTGCACGGCGACGGCTCCGCCGCCCTCGGCTTCGAAAACTCCGCCGTCTACCAGGACGGGGTGGACGCCTTCGACGCCGCCCAGCGCAACATCGTCGCCACCCGCCCCGGCGCCGTCTTCCGCTACATCAACGCCGGCCCCAACGTCCTCGGCTCCATCATCCGCAACGAGATCGAGCGCCGCGGCCTGCCCTACCCCGCCACCGTCTACGAACTCCTCGCCGACCGCATCGGCATGTCCTCCTACCAGCACTCCGCCGATATCGCCGGCAACCTCATCGCCTCCGGCTCCGGCTTCGCCACGCTGCGCGACTACGCCAAACTCGGCCTGCTCTACGCGCAGGACGGCGTGTGGGAGGGCGAACGCCTCCTCCCCGAGGGCTGGGTCGACTACGCCAGCGCCGCGACCCACGGCGGCACCACCTACACCGCCAGCTTCCGCTGCAACGCCGACGGCCTCTTCCCCGACCTCCCCGCCGACACCTTCTGGGCCGTCGGCGCCTCCGACCAACGCATCTTCGTCTTCCGCCGCCACGGCCTGGTCGCCGTCATCACCAACGAGACCGACCACGCCATCGATCTCGGCCGCCTCAACACGTTTCTCGCCACCGCGCTGGCTTCGTTTTGAAGGAAGGGTGTTCTTTTTGTGAACAAAAAGAACCAAAAAAACTTTCTGTTCCGTTTGGCCGCGGTGCCTCTGCATCCTCCGTCAGTGCGAGCGCTCGCGCTCCGATTTTCGGGAGCCGCACACCCCAAACGGATAAAAGTTTTGCTCCTTTTTTTCAAAAAAAGGAGCGCTTCCTTCCCCTCTCCCGTCCCTTCTCGCACCCTAAGAAATTTTACGATTTCTTGAAAATTCTCCTTGACAGAAGAAGTTTGTTATACTAAATTCACCGTCATGAAAACCGCGCCCACATCCCCTGAGCCCACCCAAGGCGAGCCGCATCCCGCGGTCCGTCTGGCCGAGGCCGTGTGCGCGCTGCTCGCCGCCATTGCCGGCCCGTCCTGGTTCTGGCGCTTTCTCCCCGGCGGCCGTGCCTTTTGGGAACAAATGCACCGCATGGGCCAGGATTTCGCCGCCCTCATGCACCGCCTCGCCGCCTTACCCCCCAGCCCCGCGCTCATCCAGCAACCCGCCCTCCCCCCGCGCCACCGCTCCCGCGCGCGCTCAGGCGAGGTGCGTCCGCGCCAATCCACCCGCCAGCCGCGCACCGTTCGCGCCGCCACCGCCATGACGCCCAGGCGCCGCCCGCCCTCCCCGTTTGCACCGCGCGCGCACATGCTGCCGCGACCGCGCATCCCCCCCAACCGCATCGCCATGCACAAACGACGAAGTCCCAATAACCGCCTGGCTCAGTCGCAGATTTGCGCCCTATTTGTTTCTATTTAGCAATTAAATGAAGAATTCGCGGAACTCCCCACTCCGCCATAGCCCAAACGACCAAAAGTTTTTTGGTTCTTTTTTTCAAAAAAGAACCGCTTCCTTCCATGGCTTGACGCCCCGCCCCGAACAGCAAACCATCCCCCACCACGCCCGGGAGAAAATGCCATGGACCCCACCTTTCAATCCGCCGGAAAGCTCGCCGCCATGGTGCGGCGCGGCGATGCCTCCTGCCTCGAACTGCTCGACCACTACATCACCCGTGTCGAGACGCTGGACGGCACGATCAACGCCGTCGTGGTGCGCGATTTCGAGCGCGCCCGCACCCGCGCCAAGGCGCTCGACCGCAAGCGCAAGCAGGGCCGCGCCGAGGGCAGCCTGTTCGGCGTGCCGATGACGGTGAAGGAAAGCTTCGACCTCAAGGGCCACCCGACGACCTGGGGTATCCCGGCCCTGGCCAACCACAAGGCGGAGACCGACGCGCTGGCCGTGCAGCGCCTGGAGGCCGCCGGCGCGGTGGTGTTCGGCAAGACCAACGTGCCGCTGTTCCTGGGCGACTGGCAGAGCTTCAACGCGATCTACGGCACCACCAACAACCCGTGGGACACCAGTCGCGGCCCCGGCGGCTCCTCCGGCGGCGCGGCGGCGGCGCTGGCGGCCGGGTTCACCGGGCTTGAGCTCGGCTCCGATATCGGCGCCTCCATCCGCAACCCCGCGCATTATTGCGGCGTGTTCGGCCATAAGCCGACCTGGGGCATCTGCCCCTCCACCGGCCACACCATTTTCGGCAATGTCGCCGAAACCGATATCGCGGTGATCGGCCCGCTCGCCCGCTCCGCCGGCGATCTCGGCCTCGCCCTCGATGCCATCGCCGGGCCGGAACCGATCGAGGCCGGGATGCAGCTCAAGCTGCCAAAACCGCGCCTGACCAGCTTCAAGGGCATGCGCGTCGCCATCATGACCAACCACGCGCTGGCCGACGTCGATCACGAGGTACAGGGCGAGTTGGAGGCGCTGGCGAAACATTTGCGTGCCCAGGGCGCCAAGGTCAGCATGACCGCCCGGCCGGACTACGACATCGCCCGCGGCCATGAGCTTTACGTGCTGATGCTCCGCGCCATCACCGCCGGCCGCTACAGCGAGGCCGAGATGGAAGCCTTCGCCGCCGAGGCAAAGAAATACGAGCAGGGCGACCTCAGCTACCCCTCGCTGCTCGCGCGCGGGGTGCCGATGCGCCATGCCGAGTTCTACCGCTTCAACGAGGAGCGGGAGCGGATGCGCCGGGCCTGGTTCGAGTTCTTCCGCGGGCATGACGTATTCCTCTGCCCGGTCGGCGCCGGCACCGCGATGCCGCATATGCAGAGCGGTGAGCGCTGGGAGCGGATGATCCCCGTCAACGGAAAGCAGCAGCCGACCACCGACCAGATGTTCTGGGCCGGAATCTCCTGCTTTTTCCGCCTGCCCGGCACGGTGGCCCCGCTCGGCATCTCGAAATCCGGCCTGCCCTTCGGCGTGCAGATCGTCGGCCCGCAATATGGTGACCGCGCCACCATCGGCTTCGCCAAACTTCTCGAAAAATCCTGGCGCGCCTTCACCCCGCCGCCCGCCTTCGCAGGAGCATGAGATGAACCATCAGGCCACGTTGCGCATGCTCGACCGCCCCATCACCGACGCCCGCGCCTGGGTCGGTAAGGACCTCTCGCCGGCGGATTGGACCATCACACTCCCGGCCGAGGCGCTCGCCGAGCTACGCGACGTGCTCAAGCAACTCCGCCACGCCCCGCTCGACACGCTGCTGCTCGATCCCCGGGATCTCGCGCTCGATGCCTGCCGCGCGGTGATGGAGCGCCTGCGCGATCAGCTGCGCAACGGCATCATGTTCGCCGTGCTGGACCGTCTGCCGGTGGAGGAGATGACCAAGGCGGAGGCGACGCAGCTCTACTGGCTGCTCGCCAACATGGTCGCTCGCCCGGTCGCCCAGAAACTCAACGGCCAGATGTTCTTCGACGTGCGGGATACCGGGGCCAAGCTCAAGCCGGGCTCAGGCATCCGCCCCACCGTCACCAACGTCGATCTCACCTACCACAACGACAATTCCTACAATGACACCCCGCCTGACGTGGTGGCGCTGCTGTGCCTGCATCACGCGATGGAGGGGGGGATCAGCCGCGTCGTCAGCGTCTATTCCGTCCACAACGCCCTGCTCGCCGACCACCCCGCCTTGCTGCGCCGGCTCTACCAGCCCGTATGGTACGACCGCCACGCCGAGCATCTGCCGGACGAACCCAACGCCTTCTCGGCCCCGGTGTTCGAATACACCGACGTGCTGAACACCCGCCTCGCGCTTTCGGAAATTTACGCGGGCTATGCGCTGAAGGGCGGAACGCCGGACCAGGAGACCAGCGAGGCGCTTGCGGCCGTGCAATCCGTGTTCAACCGGCCGGATCTGCGGGTGGAGTTGCAGATGCAGGCCGGGCAGATCCAATTCGTCAACAACCGCGCCACCGGCCATGCACGCACGGAGTTCCAGGATTTTCCGGAGCCCGAGCGTAAGCGCCACCTCGTCCGACTGTGGTTGCGCGAGCATGGGAAGCGCTCCTATCGCGGATAGAAGCCAGCCGGGCTGGGCGCAGCTGGCGGAGATCGGGCTCGGCACCTTGCTGGTGCCGCTCGACACAACGGTGAATGTCGCCTTCCCCCATATCGTCGCGCGCTTCGGCATCGCGATGTCAGCCATCAAATGGGTGGTGATCTGCTACGTCGGCGTGCATGCCAGCCTGATGCTGGTGTGCGGCCGGCTCGGTGATTTGTTCGGCTACCGCCGCATCTTCCTGATCGGCTGCGGCTGGAGCGCGCTCGCCTTCGTGCTCTGCGCCACCGCCCAATCCTACCCCTGGCTCCTCGCCGCCCGCGCCTTGCAGGGGGTGGGCGCCGCCCTGGTGCTCAGCGTCGGCGCGGCGCTGGCCACCTCAGCCTATCCGCCGGAAGCCCGCACCCGCGTGCTCGGTCTCTACACCATGATGTTCGCCATCGGCGCCGCGATCGGCCCGCCGCTCGCGGGTATGCTGATCGCCCGCTGGGGCTGGTCCGCCGTCTACGCCTTCCGGGTGCCGCTGGCCCTCGCCGGTTACGCGCTCGCCTGGAAACTACCGGCGGGCCACCCCGCCGGCCATGCGCGGTTCGACGTGCTGGGCGGGGTGCTGATGGTCGCGGCAACGGGGTTCCTGCTGTTTGGGCTCGACGAGATCCAGGCCACGGGGCCGCTGCTGCTGCCCTTCCTCGCCTTGGCCGCACTGACCGGCTGGGGCTTCATCCGGATACAACGCCGCCGCGCCGACCCGCTGATCGCGCTGCGCCACTTCGCCAACCCCGCCCTCTCGATGGCGCTTGCCACCGCGACGGTGCTGAACCTCGTCACCTTCGCCATTTTGCTGCTCGGCCCGTTCCTGCTCGCCCGCGCGACCGCCCTCACACCGATGCAAAGCGGGGCCATGCTCTCCGCCTCGCCGCTCGGCATGATGCTCGCCGCCCCGCTCGCTGGCCGCCTCGCCGCCACGATCGGCACACGCCGCCTCGGCCGGCTCGGTCTCGCGGTGACCACGCTCGGCCTCGGCGCCCTCGGCCTGGTCGCCGCCCCGCTCGACCTCGCCTTGGTCGCCGGCGCGATGTTCGTCCAGGGGATCGGTCAAGGCCTGTTTCAGGTCGCCAATTTCGACGTCGTGACCTCCGCCCTCCCTGCTGGGGATCGCGGGGTGGCCGGAAGCCTGGCCATGCTGACCCGCACGCTCGGCTTGATGCTGGGCGCCACACTGCTGATGCTGGCCGCGGCCGGCTTCACTCGCTGGGCCGGAGCGAGCCTGCCGGCCGAGGACGCCTTCATCGCCGGTATCGCCTGGACCTTCCGCCTCGCCGCCGCCGTCGCGTTTTCCCTATTGGCGATCGACCTGCTGGTCAGGACCAGTCGACGCTGACGCCCTGGTTGGCCGCCTCGGCCAGCGCGAGGATCGCCAGCGCGCTGGCGAGATCCTGCGCGGCGACGCCGAGCGAACGATACAGCGTGATGTCATCCCGCGCGGTGCGCCCCGGCTTGGTGCCGTTCAGCACCTCGCCGATCTCGGTGAACCGCTCGCTCTCCGCCACCAGCCCCTCCCGCCGGGCCGCGATCACCTCGGCGGCCTGGGCCTCCAGCGACGGGCGATAATCCGTCACCCAGGTCACCGCTGGGACGATATCGGTGGCGATTTCCTGCATGACGGGGATGGAGGCGCCGACCGCGTTGATGTGCATGCCGGGCTCCAGCATGGATTTCAGCAGGAAGGGCTCGGCGGCGGGGGTGGTGGTACAGACGATATCGGCGCCGCGGACGGCCTCGGCCACGCTGCCCGCCACCTCGGTGCCGTTCTCGGCGGCGAACGCCGCCGCCCGCCCGGCATCGCGGCCCCACACCACGAAGCGCTCGATCGGGCGCACGGCGCGCATGGCCGCGATATGGGTATGGGCCTGCTCGCCGCAGCCGAGGATCGCCACCACCTTGGCATCCGCCCGCGCCAGCGCCTTGGTCGCCACCGCCGTCGAGGCGGCGGTGCGGATGCCCGTCAGTTCGGCGGCATCGATGCAGGCGATCGGCAGGCCGGTGTCATTGGCGAAGATCACCACCACGCCGCAATGCGAGGAGCGGCCGTGGCGGGGATTGCCGGGATAGAGCGACAGCAGCTTGGCGCCATGCACCGCGGGCTCGTGCATCGCCCCGGTCATGATGCCGAATAAATTGGGCCCGCCGACCTTGATCATGCTGCGCAAGGGCATGTCGGTCTTGCCCTCCGACACCCGGCACATCGCCGCCTCGATCCCCGTGATCAGCCCGGCGACGCCGGTGAGCGCGCGGATATCGTGCTTATTGAGGATACGCATCTCTATTCCCTCAGCAGTTCCTCGCGCGCGGCGGCCAGCCCCGCGCGATCGGTTTCGGACAGGCGGGGCGCATGCAGGTCAAGCGCCTCCAGCGCCGCGATCATCGCGGTGACGACGACGAGGCGGGCGAACCATTTATGGTCCGCGGGAATGACGTACCACGGCGCCGCCTTGCTGGCGGTGGCCTGGATCGCGTCCTCGTAGGCGGCCATGTACTCGTCCCAGTGGCGCCGTTCGGTGATGTCACCGGCGTTGAACTTCCAGTTTTTGCCGGGATGATCCAGCCGGTCGAGCAGCCGGCGTTTCTGCTCCGCGGGCGAGACGTGGAGAAAGAACTTGAGGATCACCAGGCCCTGTCGCGCGAGATAGCTCTCGAAATTGGCGATATCGGTCAACCGGTTGCGCCAGATATGCTTGCCGGCATGCTGATCCGGCAGTTGCTGGCGCTCCAGCAGCTCCGGATGCACCCGCACCACCAGCACCTCCTCGTAGTGGCTGCGGTTGAAGATCCCCAGCTTGCCCCGCGGCGGCAGGCGGCGGGCGACGCGCCAGAGATAGTCGTGGTCCAGTTCCTCCGGCCCGGGCGCCTTGAAGGCGGTGACGTCGACGCCCTGCGGGTTCACGCCCGACATCACATGGCCGATCGTGCCGTCCTTGCCGGCCGCATCCATCGCCTGGAAAATCGCCAGCACGCCCCAGGAGCGCTGGGTGGCCAGCAACGCCTGCAGCTCGGCCAGCCGTGTCACCCCCGCCGCCAGCAGGGCGTCGGCGTCGGCGGGGTCGATCAGCTTCGGCGCGGTATCGTCGCAATCGTAGTCCTTGAGCCGGAACCGCTTGCCATCGGTTACCCGGTAGCGATCGAGGAGCCGTTGCACCGTACGCTGCCGCATTTCAACCTCCATCATACCGCCATCGTGCGGGCATTGGTGCGGGCCTTGCAAGCCGCGAGAGAATCGTGTGGATGACAATCCGCACTGACACCACGGCCGGAGGCATCTCATGACGGGACGGACGATCAGCGGGGCGTATCCCTCGGGTGTGACGCTGTCCAACCCCGCCGGCAGCAATCCCGTCACCATCGCCGCCGGTGCCACCATCACGTCTTCCACCGGCGTCGCGGTGCAGGCGACCGGGACCATCGACTGGACCATCAACACCTACGGCACCATCACCTCCACCGCCGCCGGGACGCTCGGCGCCGGCATCGCGCTCGGCACCGCCGGCGGGACCATCACCAACCAGCCGGCCGGTGTCATCAAGGGCACCAGCTACGGCATTACCGGCTCGGTTGCCGCGACCATCCTCAGCCTCGGCACCATTTCCGCCACCGCGACCGCCGCCGGCTCGGGCATCATGCTGCCCGGCGGCGCCATCGTGAACGGCGCTGGCGGCGTGATTTCCGGCGGCCTCAACGGGCTCGACCTCACGGCCGCCGGGGCGGTGATCAATTCCGGCAGCCTCGTCGGTACCAAGGGCGCCGGTGCCATCCTGACGAGCGGCAATTTCAGCAACTACACGGGCGGGCTGGTGTCGGGCTACGGCTTCGGCATCACCGCCAGCACCGCCGCCACCGTGGTCAACCAGGGGACCATCCTGGCCCGCCAGTCCTCCGGTACCGGCTTCACGAGCGTCGCCTCGGTCGGCTACGTGCCGTCCTCCGCGGGTGTCGCCATTGCGGCGGGCGTCATCACCAACGCCGCCGGCGCGACGATTTCCTCGCCGCTGATCGGCGCCGGCATCGTCGGCGCGGGCGGCAGTATCGACAATGCCGGGCTGATCAAGGGTTTCCAGACGACCATCTCCGGCACCACCACCAGCACCATCGGCTTCGGCGCCTGGCTGGTCGGCGGCGGCACGGTGACCAACGAGGCCGGCGGCAGCATCATCGGCGGGCATTACGGCGTCGTCGCCACCGGCGGCAGCGCGACGGTAACCAACGCCGGCAGCATCGCCGGCAGCATCTTCAGTGGCGTCGATCTGTTCAAAACCGGCAGTCTCAGCAACGCCAGCACCGGCACGATTACCAGCGGCTATATCGCGGTGCTCGCCCGAAACGGCGGCACCATCGTCAATTCCGGCAGCATCGCCGCCGCCTACGGCATCGACCTCGCCGGCGCCGGCAGCGTCACCAACGCCGCGGGCGGCCATGTCGCGTCCAGCGGCGTGGCCATCATCGCGCTGAACGCGGCCACCACGGTGGCCAATTACGGCACCGTCTCCAGCACCCACACCTTCGGCGGCGCCGGCGTCGAGCTGCGCCAGGGCGGCAGCTTCTATAACGGCGTGCATGGGCTGGTGAGCGCCGAGTGGATCGGCGTGCAGTTCGGCCAGGCCGCCAGCGGCACCATCGCCGCCATTTCCGGCAATGGCACGCTGACCAACGCCGGCACGATTTTCGCCTCCGGCGGCACCAATGGCGCCGCCGCCTGGGTGCACGGCACGGGGGTGATCCTCAACAAATCGACCGGCACCATCACTGGCGGCCCCTATGGCGTGGTGGCGTATTACGACCTCACCATCCGCAATGCGGGCTCCATCGGCGGCACCCAGTATTCGATCTTCCCCGCCAATGCCGGCCACACGATGACGCTCGATGTCACGCCCGGGGCCACCTTCAGCGGTGTGGTGCTGGGCGACAAATCAGGCGCCACCAGCCCGAAGGGTATTCTCGATCTCGGGGTGCAGACCGGCACCGGCGCGGCGGCCGGGACCATCGCCGGGTTCGGCGCCAAATACGTCGGCTTCGCTTCGGTGATTGTCGATGCCGGGGCGACCTGGTCGCTGGCGGGCACCGTCACCTCCGCCCAGACGCTGAGCCTCGGCGGCGCCGGCGCCACTCTCACGCTGGCCAACCCCGCCGCGGTCGCCGGCACCATCACCGGATTGACCAGCAACACCACCCTCGCGCTGGGCGGCATCACCGACGTCACCTCGGCGACGCTGGGGGCCAACAACGTGCTGTCCGTCGTCGAGGCCGGGGGCGGGACGATCACGCTGAAGCTGGACCCGAGCCAGAATTTCCACGGCGCCACCAGCTTCGGCCACGTCGTCGCCGGCGGGGCGACCGATATCGTGGTGCCCTGCTTCGCCGAGGGCACGCGGATCGAGACGATCGACGGCCCGGTCGCGGTGGAGCGGCTGGCCGCGGGAATGCGGGTGCTCTCGGCGTTTGGCGGCGATGCGCCGATCGTCTGGGTCGGCCAGCGCCGTGTGGAGTGCGCGCGCCATCCTCGGCCGCGCGATGTCTGGCCGATCCGCATCCGCCCGCATGCCTTCGGCCCCGGCCAGCCGCGCGCGGACCTCTGGCTGAGCCCGGACCACGCCGTGCATGTCGGAGATGGGCTGATCCCCGTGCGATATCTGTTGAACGGCCGCAGCATCCTCCAGGAGGAGCGGGCCGCCATCACCTATTACCATGTCGAGCTGCCAGCCCATGACGTGATCCGCGCCGAGGGCCTGACCTGCGAGACCTTCCTCGACACCGGCAACCGCGGGGCCTTCGCCAACGGCGCCGGCCCGGTCGACCTGCACCCCGATTTCGCCCGCGCGGTGTGGGAGGCCGAGGCCTGCGCGCCGCTGGTGCTCGGGGGGGACCGGCTGGCCCGGGCGCGCGCTGGCGTGCTGGACCAGGCCGCCCGGCTCGGCTGGCGGCGCAGCGAGGCGCCCGACCTTGCCTTGTTCGTTGACGGCAAACCCCTCGCCGCCGCCGTCCATGGCGCCACCTGGCGGGCCGAACTGCCGGCGGATGCGCGGATCGTCACGCTGCGGTCGCGCACGCATGTGCCCTGCGAAACCGAGCCCACCGGCAGCGACACCCGCCGCCTCGGCGTGGCCATCGCGCGGCTCCAGCGCGACGGGCGGCCCGTCGCCGCGCGGGACTTCCTGGCCGGCTGGCACGCCCCCGAGGCCGGTTGGCGCTGGACCGATGGGGAGGCGACGCTCGATGTCACCGGCGCGCGGCAGATCGGCTTCGACCTGCTGCCTCTCGGCCTCTACTGGGTTGATGACGCGGCGGCGGCCGCCGCCAGGGCCTGACGGGAACGCAGGTGCGGCCTGCATATTTGCCATAACCGCGCGCACCATCCGCCGATGTAGCGTAACCGCATCGACCCGCACGCCCTGGGGGAGGCAGATGTGACCAAGATCTACCGCTTGGTATATGGCGACCGCGACGATGCCGACCGCCGGACTCTGAGCCTCGCCGGCCTCGCGGTGACCCTGGCACTCCTCGTCGTCTCCATGTGGCTGACCAAGCAGTTGCAGCAGAAATCGGCGATAGAGAACTGCCTCATGGCCGGGCGGCTCAACTGCGACATACTGGTGTCTGGGCCGCGATAGCCGGCCGTGACGCGTCGCTACCCCAACCGCGCGAGGCCGTAGCGCTCGATCAGGGCGTCCGGCCGGATGGCGGACCATTCGCGGTCGAAACTGCCCTGGAAGTCCGGATCGGCCGCGCGGGCGCGGTTGGCGGCTTTGGCGAGGTCGGACCATGCCTGGGAATCCCGCGCCATGGTGGTGGCGATGTTGGCGGCGATCTCGGTGGGCGGCAGCCGGGAGTTGGCGAGAAGCTGGAGCAGGGTATCGGCGGGATGGGCGACGAGATCTTCGTACCAGAGGATCTGCGGCGGGGCTCCGGCGCGGGTGAGGTCATCGATGGCGGTGATGGACTCGCGCAGCACCTTGGCGATCTGGTGCGGGGGTTCACGAAAGTTGGTGTGCCGCGAGTGCGCCCAGGAGGTGCGTTCGCGCAGCAGGACCTCGGCGCGGGCGCCGGGGAGGGAGCTTATCAGGGAGTCGGCGATGAGGCAGCCTTGGCTGCGCAGCTTGATGATGGCGTCGCGGCCGCAGTAACGGGCGAGCGAAGCGACGGCGGCGCGGTAGATCCGGGCTTCGGGAAGGGCGGCGCGCTGATCGGGGGGCAGGAAGGCGAACTGGGTGAAGATATCGGGCTCGGAGGCGGAGAGGCGGCCGAGCGAGTTGACGAGGCGTGCAAGCAGGGTCGAGCCGGCACGGCCGGAGGAGAAGATGAAGATGGGGTGGAGGCCGGTGATGGGTTCCATCTCGTTCACGCGGCCGAAGGGGACGGCGATGACGGCCCGCGCATGGGCGAGCTGGGCGTTGTAGAGGAACGGTGCATTGAAGACGGCCAGGAGATCGGCGGGGTCGACGACAGTGTAGAGGATGCGCCGTCTGGAGAAATCGGCGGCGTAGACGAGCGGGCATCCGTCGATGTCAGGCCGCTCGATGGGCTGGCCGGGAGCCAGCTTGAAGTCGTCCGCGGCGGCCACCGGCATTGTTGTGGGGCGCCGGTCGGTGATCGCGTGCAGGAGGATGGGTCGCGGCGGGGTGCCGGTAGCGGACATCGTTGGGGCTCTCGGATCCTGAGGTGGCGAGGGGATGATCGGAAGAATGTTCTTTTTGTGAACAAAAAGAACCAAAAAAACTTTCTGATCGATCCATGCCTTTGGCGTACCCCGCCCGGATA
Source organism: uncultured Rhodospirillales bacterium (assembly GCA_903928045.1). The sequence continues at coordinate 3,566 of CAIYPH010000093.1, read as the reverse complement.
GGTCGGAGCGGTACGCAGCAAGCGGATAAAAGTTTTTTGCTTCTTTTTTTCAAAAAAGAAGCCCTTACTTCCCCTTCCTGAGCGCCCACAAGGTCGCCAAAGCCTGCAACCCCAGCGTCAGCCCGATCACCCAGGCGTAGCCGCGCGCATCCCAGCCGCCGGCTTCCGTACGGGGCCACTGGTCGAGGATCCAGCCGATCGCGTATTGCAGGAGGAACACCGCGGCCAGCATCGTCGCGTTGATGGCCGTGGTCACCCGCCCGGTCAGCTCGGGCGGGAAGACGTTGGCGATCGCGGCGTAGCCGGCGGGGCCCGAGGAGGCGAAGGCGCCGAACACCATCCATAGCAGCGTGACCTGCCAGCGCCCGGCGGGTTGCAGCACCAGCGTGGTCTGGATCGCCAGCAACGCCACCGAACACACCGCCGGCACGGCGATCGCGCTCACGCCACGCTCGGTCAGCCGGCTGGCGAGCTGCCCGAAGGCCGCGCTGCCGATCATCATGCCGAGCGCGTAGATCGCCAGCGTGTCGGCGCGGTCCACCGTGCCGAGCCCGGCGACATCGCGCAGCCAGGGCCCGGCCCACAGGCTTTGGTAGGTGAAGTTCATCACCGAGAGGAACGCGACCATCGGGGTGAGGCGCCAGAAATGCCGGTCGGTCAGCACCCGGCCGAGCAGTCGGATTTCGTCGGCCAGGGTGCGGGTGGGGCGCTGGAAGCCCGGCGGGTCACGCAGGGAAAGGAAATTCCACAGCGACACGGCCAGCGCGATGAGGGAGAAAATGACGAACACTCCGCGCCAGCCGATCACCGGCATCAGCGCGGCGACCGGCGAGGTCGCGGCCAGGCCGCCGAGGCCGCCGACGACCAGGCCGATCCCGGTCATGCCCGCGAGGCGGGTGCGGGGGAACCACTGGCTGATCCCCTTCATCATCCCCATCAGCCCGGCCGCGACGCCCACGCCGGTGACGCCGCGAGCGATGGCGAAACCGGCCAGCCCATCGGCGAAAGAGAACATCAGGAAGCCCGCCGCCGCGGTCAGCGCCATCACGCTCTGCACCCGCCGCGGCCCGAACATGTCGAGCGCGAGGCCAACCGGGAGCTGCGCGAGGCCATAGAGCGCGAACAGCACGGCGGAGAGCAGGCCCAGCTCGGTGGCGGTGAAGCCGTATTCCACCGCCAGCACCGGGCCGACCACCGCGAGCCCGGCCCGGGCGCACTGGGTGAGGAAATTCATGCCGGAGAGCGGGAGGGTGATGCGCAGAAAGCGCTCGAGTGTCCCCGGGCCGATGCCGCTCATCTCAATCGGGGACCCGGAAGCGGACCGAGACCGGGCAATGGTCGGACAGGCGCTCCTTCCAGGCCGCGCCGGTCTCGCGATAGACCTGCACCTTCATGGTGTCTTTCATCATCCACTCCCGCGCCGGACCGCCGGCGATGATGTGGTCGATGAAGCCACCGCCACCCCAGCATGGCGAATAGGTGCCCTCGGTCGCCCGCGCCAGGGGCGCCGCCCGCGTCAGCCCCGCCCAGAACGCATCCCCGTTATCCATCCAGCGATTGAAGTCGCCGAGCAGCACGAAGGCCTCCCCCGCCGCGCGCCGTGCAGAAACCCACTCCGTGAGCACGCCGAGCTGGCCGCTGAGCACGCTGCATTGCTCGCGGACGCGGCTCGCCAGCTTGTCCTGCCGGCAGCCGGTTTTGAGATGGACGGCCAGGAGACGAAGCTTGCCGCCCGGCAGGTCGAGCGTGACATCGGCGCCGCTGCGCAGGGTATGCACGCCCGACGCCGCTTCGTTAAGGGCGTTTAGGTCATGATTGGGGGTGAAGCGCAGATCCCGCCGTATCGCGAGCCCGACTCGTTGGACGACGTGATCGCCAGTCATATGAAGGACATAGCGGCTCGGCCGGAAAATGCGCGCCGCGATCTCCGGCCCGTCCACCTCCTGGATGGCCACCACATCAGCGGCGAGGGCCTCGGCATAGCGGGCGAGCAGTGCGACATCCTCGCCGGTTTTGGGGCGAACATCGCGCGGCAAGGCGGGGTCCCCGGCCGGGCGGGCGGTGAGCCATTCCAGGTTCCAGGTGGCGAATTTCAGCTCTCCCGCCGCGGCGGGGGCGGCGATCAGCAACAGAAGCAGGGCGATCATGCGCATCCCGCCATCAAACCCCCTTCCCAACCCGCGAACCAGCCCTTAGGTGAACGCGTGAACGCGCCCCTACCGGCTCGAAAAGACCGGTGGCATAATGCGCGGCCCCGGTCATACAGGTCACCGGTACAAAGCACATCATGCGGCCCACGCCGCGGAGGACGGGAGTGACTGCGTCTTGAAGCCAACTGACATCCGCAATCCCGACTATTTCCACAAGGTCGTCGATTGCCAGTGGGCCTGTCCCGCTCACACCCCGGTTCCCGAATATATCCGTCTGATCGCCGCCGGGCGGTACGATGACGCATATATGATCAACTGGAAATCCAACGTGTTCCCGGGGATTCTCGGCCGCACCTGCGACCGTCCCTGCGAGCCGGCCTGCCGTCGCGGGCGGGTCGAGGAGGAGCCGGTGGCGATCTGCCGCTTGAAGCGCGTCGCCGCCGATTTCAAGGGCGACGTATCGGCGCGGATGCCGCAGGGCCCCTTCCCGTCCAACGGCAAGCGTGTTGCCGTGGTCGGCGCCGGCCCCGCCGGGCTCGGCGTGGCGCGGGATCTCGCGCCGGCCGGATACCAGGTGACGGTGTTCGACAGCGCGCCGAATGGCGGCGGCTTCATCCGCAGCCAGATCCCCAAGTTCCGCCTGCCCGATTCGGTGATCGACGAGGAGGTCGGCTACATCACCGATCTCGGGGTCGAGACCCGCTACAACACCTATGTCCCGAGCCTGAAGGGCCTGATGGACGAGGGGTATGATGCAGTGTTCGTCGGCTCCGGCGCGCCGCGCGGCCGCGAGCTTGATGTGCCCGGCCGCCAGGAGGCCGCCGCCAACATCCATATCGGCATCGACTGGCTGTCCTCCGTCTCGTTCGGCCACGTGAAATCGATCGGCAAGCGCGTGATCGTGCTTGGCGGCGGCAACACGGCGATGGATTGCTGCCGCTCCGCCCGTCGCCTCGGCGGCGAGGACGTGAAGGTGATCGTCCGCTCCGGCTTCGAGGAAATGAAGGCGTCCCCCTGGGAGAAGGAGGACGCGATGCATGAGGACATCCCCATCCTCAACTTCCTGGTTCCCAAGGAAGTCCTGCACGACAACGGCCGCATCACCGGCATGCGCTTCGACAAGGTCGAGGCCAAGTACGACGAGAAGGGCCGCCGCAGTCTGATCCCGACCGGCGTGGTCGAGGAATATCCCTGTGACGACGTGCTGGTCGCCATCGGCCAGGAGAACGCCTTCCCCTGGATCGAGAAGGACATCGGCATCGAGTTCGACCGCTGGGGCATGCCCAAGGTTGATGACGTGACCTTCCAGTCCACCAACCCCAAGGTATTCTTCGGCGGCGACGCCGCTTTCGGCCCCAAGAACATCATATGGGCCGTGGCGCACGCCCATCAGGCGGCGATTTCGATCGACAAGTT
>CAIYPH010000092.1 GCA_903928045.1 uncultured Rhodospirillales bacterium | reverse complement strand
CTTTTTTTCAAAAAAGAACATTCTTCCTAAACCCTGCTCTTATCATAGATGGGCTGAATCCCCGACCCATACCGCCTGAGCGCCCCATTTTCGCCCACCGCGTTGGGGCGCTGGAACACCCAGTTCTGCCATGCCGTCAGGCGGCCGAAAATGCGGGTTTCCATGGTCTCTGGACCGGCGAAGCGCAGATTGGCCTCCATCGCCGTCAGTGCGTCGGGCGAGAAGGAGGCGCGCTCCTCCAGCAGCAGCCGCACCTCCTGGTCCCAATCGATCTCGTCATAGGCGACGGTGATGAGGCCGGCTTCGTCCGCCGCCTCGGCATCGAGCGGAGTGGCGATCAGGCGCTGGGCCGCGGTGAGCGTCTCCGGCTCGCCCAGGAACCGGGTGGCGAGGCGGGTCAGGCCATTGGACATCGGGTAGGCGCCGAAATTGAGCGGCGAGAGGGCAATGGTTGCCGGGTTGTTGGCGCCGCGGGAGCCGCTGAACATCACCGCGCGATCGGCGGCGAAGGCGAGTTCGGCGAGCGTGCCGGCGAAGCAGGAGCCGGGCTCGATCAGCACGATCAGGCTGCGGGAGGTAAGGTCGAGCCGCTTCAGCACGCGTTTGAGGTTGTGGCGGATTTCGCGCACCAGCCAGTCTTCCTTGTGCGTCTCCAGCAGCGCGTCGGCGGCAAGCACCGCGGCGGGATCGCCCATGGTTTTCAGCACCAGCAGCCCGAGCGCCCCCTCGTTGAGGCGCAGATGCAGGATGGCGTCGTCCAACTCACGCGCCATGGCGAGCGGCCAGAAATCGGCGCCGGCGGCATGGATGCCGGCGAGGTCGGCGGGTAGCGCCGAGGGGCCGGCGATGGTGATGCTGGCCCGCCCGGCGGCGCGGTCGAGATCGACGCGGACATGGCGATAATCGAGGCCGTCATCCCTGAAGTTCCGGACGAGCGGCGTGAGCGCGATCCCCTTGGCCCCCTCCGGCCGGTCGGAGCGGGCGGCGAGGGCGGCGGCGCGGGCGGCGACTTTGGCCTCCCAGGCCGATGGCGGCACGATCTCGTCCACCAGGCGCCACTCGATTGCCCGCTTGCCGCGCATCCCCTCCTCCTGGGAGCAGAACACGTCGGCGCGGTCCCGGCGCACGCGGCGCTTGTCGGTGAGGCGTGTGAGCCCGCCGGTGCCCGGCAGCACCGCCAGCAGCGGGGTTTCCGGCAGCGAGACGGTGGAACGGCGATCGTCGATCAGCATGATGTGTTCGGCCGTCATCGCGATCTCGTAGCCGCCGCCGGCGCAGGCGCCGCTGACGGCGGCGAGGAAATGCTGGCCGGAATTCGCGGCACTGTCCTCGATGCCCATCCGGGTCTCGTTGGTGAATTTGCAGAAATTCACCTTATGGGCGTGGCTCGCCTGGCCGAGCATGCGGATATTGGCGCCGGCGCAGAAGACGTTGTCCTTGCCCGAGCGCAGCACGACGCAGCGCACCTCCGGGTGCTCGAAGCGCAGGCGCTGCACGGCGTCGGCGAGTTCGATATCGACGCCGAGATCGTAGGAGTTGAGCTTCAGCTCATAGCCCGGCATCAGCCCGCCGGCCGGGTCCACATCCATCACCAGATGGGCGATCGCGCCCTCGCAGCGCAGCGTCCAATGGCGATAGCGGGAAGGCTCGGTCTGGAAATCGATCATGTTCGCCCCCAGGCTCAGCCGCGGGCGACGAAGCGTTCCAGCCAGTGGATGGTGTAGTCGCCGGACTGGAACTCGGGGTCTTCCATGATGCGCTGATGCAGCGGCAGCGTGGTCTTGATCCCGACGACGGCGAATTCCGCCAGCGCGCGGCGCATGCGGGCGATCGCCTGGGCGCGGTCCGGCGCATGCACGATCAGCTTGGCCACCATGCTGTCATAGAAGGGCGGCACCATGTAGCCGGCGTAGAGCGCCGAATCGACGCGCACGCCGAGGCCGCCCGGGGCGTGGAAATGCGTCACCCGGCCCGGGGTGGGCATGAAGGTCTCGGGGTCCTCGGCGTTGATGCGGCACTCGATGGCGTGGCCGTTGAACTTGATGTCGGCCTGGGTGTAGCCGAGCTTCTGGCCGGCGGCGATGCGGATCTGCTCGCGCACCAGGTCGATCCCGCACAGCAGCTCGGTGACGGGGTGTTCGACCTGGAGGCGGGTGTTCATCTCGATGAAGGCGAACTGGCCGTCCTGATAGAGGAATTCCAGCGTGCCGGCATTGCGGTAGCCGAGCTTGGCCAGACCCGCGGTGGAGGTGGCGCCGATCGCGTCGCGCTGGGCTGGCGTGAGGGCGGGGGAGCCGGCCTCCTCCAGCAGCTTCTGGTGGCGGCGTTGCAGCGAGCAGTCGCGCTCGCCGAAATGGACCACGTTGCCATAGGCGTCGGCCATGATCTGCAGTTCGATATGGCGCGGCTTGTCGAGATATTTCTCGATGTAGACCGCATCATTGCCGAAGGCGGTGCGCGCCTCGGTGCGGGCGACGCGCCAGGCTTCCTCCAGGCCATCGGCGGAGGAGGCGACCTTCATGCCACGACCGCCACCGCCGGCGGCGGCTTTCACCAGCACCGGGTAGCCGATGCGCTCGGAGACCCGGATCGCCTCGTCGAGATCCTTCACCTCGCCGTCGGAGCCCGGCACCAGCGGCACGCCGAGCGAGGCCATGGCGGTCTTGGCGGCGATCTTGTCGCCCATCATGCGGATGTGGTCGGCGGAGGGGCCGATGAAGGTGAGGCCATGTGCCTCCACCATCTCGGCGAAAGCGGCGTTCTCGGAGAGGAAGCCATAGCCGGGGTGGATCGCATCCGCCCCGGTAATCGCCGCCGCCGAAAGGATAGCCGGCACGTTCAGATAGCTCTCCCGCGCCGGCGGCGGGCCGATGCACACGCTCTCATCGGCGAGGCGGACATGCATCGCCTCGGCATCGGCGGTGGAATGCACCGCGACGGTCTTGATGCCAAGCTCCTTGCAGGCGCGCAGCACCCGGAGCGCGATTTCGCCGCGGTTGGCGATGAGAATTTTATCGAACATTGCGTCTGCCCGGCGGCGTAAAGGCCGTCACT
>CAIYPH010000091.1 GCA_903928045.1 uncultured Rhodospirillales bacterium | reverse complement strand
GGACCACCATGCCGGCCGAGTTTCAGCAAGTAGCGCGGGATGCGGTGGGCGAGGGCGTCGAGGCGCTGTTCTTCTCGCAGGCCAGCGATGTGACGGACGATGCCTGGGCCACGGCGGACGCGGTGGTCGGCTCAGTCCCGCCGCCTGGCGCGCTCGAGAAAATGGCCAAATGCCGCATCTTCGTGAAGGCCGCCGTCGGCTTCGACGAGGTCGACATCGCCGCCTACGGCGCCCGCGGCATCCCCGTCTGCAACACCCCGCATTACGGCACCCGCGAAGTGGCCGACCACGCCATCGCCCTGATGATGACGCTCGCCAAATCCATCGCCTATCACGACGAGCTGCTGCGCGAGGACCTCAAACCCAACTGGCGCCCCGCCCACAACCCCTTCGGCAAGCGCCTCTCGGTCTGCACCTTCGGCGTGGTCGGCATCGGCCGCATCGGCACCGCCGCCGCCCGCCGCGCCGCGGCCTTCGACATGGATGTCGTCTTCCATGACCCCTACGTGCCCAACGGCTACGAACTCGCCCTCGGCATCCGCCGCGCTGACACCTTGGCCGAACTCATGGCCCAGTGCGATTTCGTCTCCGTCCACGCCCCCCTCAACGCCGAAACCCGCAACCTCATCGGCGCCGAGGCATTCGCGGCGGCGAAAAAGGGCATGATCCTCATCAACACCGCCCGCGGCGGCATCGTCGACATCGACGCGCTGCATGACGCAATGAAGGACGGCACCGTCCTCGCCGCCGGGCTCGACGTGCTGCCCGAGGAGCCGGCCAACCCGCAATCCCGCCTCATCGCCGCCTGGCAGAAGCAGGAGCCCTGGATCCGCCACCGCCTGCTCGTCACCCCGCACTCCGCCTTCTACACGCCCGAAAGCATGCGCGACATCCGCTTCCTCTCTTCCCGCACCGCGGCGCGCTATCTCCGTGAAGGGCGGCTCGAGAACTGCGTGAACAAGCAATTCCTGGTAGCGAAGGGCTGAGGGAGGCCACGATGCAGGAAAAGGTCGACGTCCTCATCATCGGCTCCGGCGCATCCGGCGCCGCGGTCGCCTGGTCCCTCGCCGAGACCAAGATGCGCATCCTCTGCCTCGAACAGGGCGATTGGATGAAGTCCTCCGAATACCCCTCCACCGGGCGGGACTGGGAGGCCCGCATGCACTCGGACTGGGCGACCTCGCCCAACATCCGCAAGCGCCCGGCCGACTACCCGATCAACGACACCGGCTCCCCGGTGAAAGTGGTCAACTTCAATGCCGTCGGCGGCTCCACCGTCATCTACACCGCCCACTACCCCCGTCTGCACCCCTCCGATTTCAAGGTGAAATCCCTCGACGGCATCGCCGATGACTGGCCGGTCGACTACGCCACGCTCGACCCCTTCTTCGCCGAGAATGACCGCATGATGGGCGTCTCCGGCCTCGCCGGTGATCCTGCCTACCCCAGCCACTCCCCCCCGATGCCGCCGCTCCCCCTCGGCAAGACCGGCGCCGCGATCGGCCGCGCCATGAACACGCTCGGCTGGCACTGGTGGCCGTCCGACACCACGCTGGCCACCACCGAGTATGACGGCCGCGCCCCCTGCATCAACCTCGGCCACTGCACCCCCGCCTGCTCGCAGGGCGCCAAGGCCAGCACTGACATCACCTACTGGCCCCACGCCATCCGCGCCGGCGTCGAACTCCGCACCCATTGCCGGGTGCGCGAAATCACCGTCGGGCCGGACGGCATGGCCACCGGGGCGATCTACTACGATCGCGACGGCAAGGAGGTCTTCCAGCCCGCCGAAGTCGTCATCATGGCCGCCAACGGCGTCGGCACCCCCCGCCTGCTGCTCAACTCCGTCTCCGCCAAATTCCCCAACGGCCTCGCAAATTCCTCCGGCCTGGTCGGCAAGAACCTGATGTTCCACCCCTGGGGCCGGGTGATGGGCTACGTCGACGAACCGCTCGACGGCCATCGCGGCCCGCCACTCTGCGTCTGGAGCCACGAATTCTACGAAACCGACCCCGGGCGCGGCTTCGTCCGCGGCTACGGCATGCAGTTCAACCGCGTGGTCCCCTTCATCACCGAAGGCATCGAGAACATGTCGCTCGGCCGCATCCCCTGGGGCGGCGGCCACCATGACGCCTTCCGCCGCTACCACGGCCGCCGCATGTCCGTCGGCATCTGCACCGAGGACCTGCCGGAAGAACATAACCGCGTCACCCTCGACCCGACCCTGAAAGACGAACACGGCATCCCCGCCCCCAAGGTGGACTACAAGGTCGGCGACAATACCTGGAAGATGATGCAGCACGGCCTCGCCCGCGGCATCGAATTCATGCAGGCCGCCGGCGCGCGCGATGTCACCACCACCGCGCCCCTCGCCCTCGCCGGCTGGCACCTCCTCGGCACCGCCCGCATGGGAACCGACCCCGCACGCTCCGTCGTCAACCAATGGGGCCGCAGCCACGACGTGAAGAACCTCTTCATCGTCGATGGCTCCATTTTCGTCACCGGTGGCGGCGTCAACCCCACCTCCACCATCCAGGCCCTCGCGCTCTACATCGCCGACCAGATGAAGCAGCGCCTCGCCACCCTGTTCGATTGAGGCCCAGCATGACCGACACGATGCTCACCCCTGCCGAAACCGACGACCTCCGCGCCCTCGCCGGCATGATCGTCCCCGCCTCCGCCAAATACAAAGTCCCCGGCGCCGATGACGACCTCATCTTCGCCGATATCGTGAAATCCCTCGGGCGGGACCGCGAAGACGTCCGCGCCGCCCTTGCCCAGGCCGCCGCCAAGGCCGGCGGCTCCGTCGCCGCGCTCGATGCCGCCGCCCGCGACAAACTCGCCACGAGACTGCAAGCCGATGGCGGCCCCCAAATGGCCGTCCTCACCCGCGTCGTCCTGCTCTGCTACTACCGCGACGATCGCGTCATGATCTCCCTCGGCCTCGAACCCCGCCCGCCCTTCCCCAAAGGCCACACCCTCGAACAAGGCGACTGGTCGCTGCTCGATCCGGTGAAGGCGCGCAAGCCCTTCTGGCGGCAAGTGCCTTCGTGACAAGGAAGGCAAGTGCTTCTTTTTTGAAAAAAAG
>CAIYPH010000090.1 GCA_903928045.1 uncultured Rhodospirillales bacterium | reverse complement strand
ATTCGATGTTTTCATTGGCTTTTATCAGCAACGATAGACCGCGCCCTTGCGATCGACGGTGCGGACCATGCCGGCGAACTCGGCGCGGCCGTAGTCTGGCGTGTCGCGTCGTTTGCGCATCCGCTCGGCCGCCTTTTGCACCACGGCGGGATTTATCTCGACCGGCTCGATCCCCATCGTGCGGGCCAGGAGCTCGAGCTCGCAGGCGCGCTCCATGTTCCACATGCGGAAGAAGGCTCCGTGGACCGTCGGCGCCAGGGTGAGCAGACCGTGGTTGAGAAGGACGACGCAGCTGCCATGGGCGCAGGTGCGGGCGAGCTCCTCGCATTCCTCGGGCGAGGCGGGGACGCCGTAGGCGTGGTAGGCGACGTCATCGAGGATTTGCAGGGCGTCCTGGCTGATCGGGCGGAGGCCTTGCGGCAGCAGCGAAATCCCGGCGCCGGCGCGGGTATGGGTGTGCATGACGCAATTGGCGTCCGGCCGGCCCTTGTAGACGCCGCTGTGGATGGTGAAGCCGGCGGCGTTGAACTTGCCGCTGCCATCCAGCACCTTGCCGTCGAGGCTCATTTTGACCAGGGAGCTTGCCGTCACCTCATCGAACATCTCGCCGTAGGTGTTGATGAGGAAGGCATCGGGCTCGCCGGGAATGCGGGCGGACATGTGGGTGTTGATGAGGTCGGTCCAGCCGAGGTGATCGACCACGCGATAGAGGGCGGCAAGCTCGCAGCGGGTGGTCCACTCGGCTTCGCTCATGGTGGGTTTCAGGACGGCGGACATGGCAGGTCTCCCCCTATTTCGGGTATCCTGGCGGAGGTGGGGGGTGGATGCAACTGCGGCGTTGGATGGAAGGAAGGGCTTCTTTTTTGGAAAAAAAGAAGCAAAAAACTTTTTATCCGCTTTGGGGAGTACCGCTCCGACCTATCCGCGTGGTGTACTCCAACGGCATGGATGGAACAGAAAGTTTTTTTGGTTCTTTTTGTTCACAAAAAGAACGACTTCCCTTCCCTCCTTGCCTGCCTGATCTCGGCCAGGCGATACGGCCGCAACCCCGCCGGAAGCGCAAGGAGGGCGGCGGCGACGGCGCGACTGTCTTCTTCCGGCCAGGTCGCCTCCAGCGCCACGCGGGCCGGGCCGAGGGTGAAGAGGCTGGTCGGCGGGCGGGGGGCGGCGCGGAGGCGGGCGGTTTCGGCGAGGTCGAGCGTATTGTTGGTGATGGCGACGCCGTAGTCGCGGCGCGCGGCTGCTTGGGTGAGCAGGCCGTCGGCGACTTCGGCGAGGACGAAAGCGGGATCGCGGGCGAAGGGGTCGCCGAAGCCGCCGCCGGAGGGGGTGATCATCAGCAGGGTGTCGCCGTGGGCGAGTTCGAGCACGTCGATCTTGCCGATGTTGCGCTCACCGGGGGCGCCGGGGTTCAGCACCGTGCTGCCGGCGCTGCCGCTGGCGCCGCCGTGGAGGCCGAAGGGCTGGAAGCGGAAGCGGTCGAGCCCGCGGACGGTGATGGTGGTGGAGAGGCCGCGGTTTTCGAGCTCGATCCGCATGGCCTGGCCGCCGCGATGCAGGCCGGGGGCGGCGCGGCCGGGTTCGTAGGAGAAACGGCGCAGCACGAGGCTGGTCTCGGATTCCACCACCTCGGCCGGGGCGGAGCGGAGGAAGGCGACGGGCTGGTCGATGCCGTCGAGCCCATCGGCGTCGCGGCGGCCGCCGGAGCCGCCGATGAAGGGCTCGACGACGGAGACGTGGCGGCGGCCGGTGCGGCCATCGACGCCGGAGGCCGCGATGATGCCGGCCTGGCCCGCACCGCAGGCGGCGATGCCGCCGGGGTAGGCCTGGTTGAGGCAGCCGAGGATCGCGTCGTAGCAGCGCATCACCGCGACCCAGCGATTGCCCATGGCGGCGGGGAATTCGGCGTTCATCAGGGTGCCGACCGGGGCGTGGGTGCGGATCGGGCGGATGATGCCGCCGTTCACGGGGGTGGTGGGCTCGATGGTCTGGATGAAGTTGATGACGGGCATGCAGAGGAAGGGATGCGCCCGCTTGCCGGTGACGAAGTTCATGGCGAGGCGCACGACCGGATCGCTGCCGGTGAAATCGAGGGCGACGGCGCCGCCCTCCTCCACTTTCATGCAGGCGTGGATGAAGACGTGGCCGTCGCCGCGGTAGTCTTCGAGATACTCGGAAAAGCGGTATTCGCCGGGGGTGAGCTGGCGCAGGGCCTCGCGGGCCTTGAGTTCGCCGAGGGCGAGGACGTCGGCGACGGATTCAAGCACATCCGCCGTGCCGTAGCGGGCGCAGAGCTCGTTCATGCGCTGATCGAGCAAGGCGAGCCCGGCCATCATGGCCTGGAGGTCGCCCCAGATGAGGTCGGGGATGCGGGAGTTGTCGGCGAAGAAGTTCCACATCGCGGTGTTGAGCTCGCCGGCACGATAGAGCAGGCCGGGGCGGATGCGGACGCCTTCCTGGAAGACTTCGTAGCTGGTGGGCGCGATGGAGCCGGGCACGGCGCCGCCGATGTCGGAGGCGTGGATGAAGGCCCAGGCGAAGGCGACGATCACGCCGTCGCGGAACACCGGGCGCAGCAGATGGATGTCCATCGTGTGGGTGCAGAGGGCGTCACCGGAGAAGGGGTCATTGGTGAGAATGATGTCGCCGGGCACCAGGGTTTCGATGCCGATCTCGTCCACCACCCCGCGGATGTTCTGGCAGACGGAGGAGGTGACGCCGGATTTCATGGGGTAGGCGAAGAACTCGCCGGCCACGCTGGCCATCGCCACCTGGTAGTCCTGCGTCTGCTTGACGAAGGTGGTGTAGGCGGTGCGGTAGGCGACGTTGCTGGCCTCTTCGGCGATGGCGGCGAAGCGGTTGCGCATGATCTCGGTGCGGACGGGGTCCATACTCAGCTGCGCTCCAGGATGAGGTCACCGAAGGTGCCGATGGTGGCGGTGAAGCCGGGCGGGACCACGACGGTGGCGGTTTCCTGCGCCACCAGCAGCGGGCCGGGGGCGGACCAGCCGGGAGGGAGGCTCGCCCAGTCATGGAGTGCGACGTCGCGCTCGGCGCCGTCGAAGCGGGCGCGCACCGGGCGGGGCGGGGCGGCTTCGGTGCCGGGCGGCAGGGCAACGGCGCCGGGGCGGGGGAGTGCGCCCTCGATGCGCAGGCGGAGCGCGATGATTTCGATGGCTTGGCCCGGATGGGCATGGCCGTAGAGCCGCTCGTGCTCGGTATGAAAAGCGGCGGCGATGGCGGCGAGATCGCCGGCGGCGGCGGCTTCTGGGGCGATCCGCGCCGGGACGTCGAAGGACTGGCCGGCGTAGCGCACGTCGGCGGCGTAGTCGTAGGACGGCACGGCGTCGCGGGCCTGGGCGGCGAGCCAGGATTCGGCCTCGGATCGCAGCTCGGCTAAGGTGGCGGCCACGTCGGTGGCGGTGAGCGTGCGGCCGTGAACGGTGCGGATCACGTCGTAGCGGAGGTCGGAGACCAGGCAGCCGTAGCCGCAGAACACCGAGGCGAGGCGGGGCACGACGACGCGGCCGATGCCGAT
>CAIYPH010000089.1 GCA_903928045.1 uncultured Rhodospirillales bacterium | reverse complement strand
TGGCTGACCTGGAGCCAGCGCGAATACGGCAACCGCGTCGGCATCTTCCGCGTGCTCGCCATGCTCGATCGCTTCGGCCTCACCCCCACCATCGCCCTCGGCGCCGAATCCGCCCGCCGCCACCCCGAACTCGTCGATGAATGCCTCCGCCGCGGCTGCTCCTTCATGGCCCACGGCACCCACGCCACAAGGCGCATCACCAGCCGCATGAGCGAAGCCGAAGAACGCGCCTTCATCACCGAAAGCCGCGACGCCGTGACCCGTGCCACCGGCAAGGCGCCGGCGGGCTGGTGTGGGCAGGATTTCAATGAGAGTACGCGCACGCCCGCTTTGCTCGCGGAAGCCGGTTTCAGCTATCTCGCCGATTGGTCCAACGATGACCGGCCGTACCGCATCGGCCCGGCCGGGTTGGTGAGCCTGCCGGCGCAGTCCGAGTGGAATGACCTTGAGGCGATGTGGCTCCGGCGCGTGTCGCCGCAGGCCTGGGCGGATGGGCTCGCCGAGGGGTTCGCGGTGCTGCATGGCGAGGGCGGCAGTTGCTTCAACCTGTCGCTGCATCCCTGGATCACCGGGCAGGCGCACCGCATCCGCTATCTCGGCGATGCGCTGTCGCGGATGCTCGGGCGCACCGGGATTTGGCGGGCCAGTGCCGACGCGGTGGCAGAGGCGGCGGCGGGCCAGCTCGGGTGAGGGTGCGGTTGCGCGCGCGCGCCGCGGCAGCTATCTCGGGCGAATGCCGGGTTCCGGCGCAATAATCCAAGGGGACATGGGCCATGGTACCGCAATTGCCGATCAAGAAGCCGGGCTGGATCGATGAATTCCAGTCCTTCATTATGCGCGGCAATGTGGTGGACCTCGCGGTGGGTATCATCATCGGCGCCGCCTTCACCGCCATCGTCGGCAGCCTGGTGAAGGATCTGTTCAACCCCATCATCGGCCTGCTGCTCGGCGGCATCGATTTCTCCAACATCTTCATCACGCTGAAGGGCCCCACCGCACCCACGCTGGAAGCGGCCAAGACGGCGGGGGCGGTGACGTTGAATGTCGGGTTGTTCCTCAACGCGGTGATCCAGTTCCTCATCGTCGCCTTCGCGGTGTTCTGGATGGTGAAGGTGCTGAGCATTCTCCAGCGCAAGAAGGAGGCCGCTCCCCCGCCGCCGGCGGCACCCAGCAAGTCCGAAGTGCTGTTGACTGAAATCCGCGACCTGCTGGCCAAGAAGGGCTGACGTGACCCAGCCGACCTCTCCGCCCGGCGAGGCCGGCCTCACCCGCGAGATGCTGCTCGACGGTACGCTGCGCGCCAATCTCGCGAAGATGATGCCGGATGTCCGGCTCACCACCGACGCCGAGCGGGCCGCCTCGCTGCGCGCCATTCTCGATGCGCGGCCGGACCATGGGAACGGCGTTTGGGTGTTCGCCTATGGCAGCCTGATCTGGAACCCCGCGATCTACATCGCGGAGCAGCGTATCGCGACCGCCATCGGCTGGCATCGCTCCTTCTGCCTCTCGGTGAAGATGGGTCGCGGCACGCCGGAGAATCCCGGCCTGATGCTCGGCCTGCGGCCGAGCGGGACGTGTCCGGGGGTGGCGCTTCGGGTGGCGGAGCATCACGTTGAGCATGAGCTCGATCTGCTGTGGCGGCGCGAAATGGTGGCCGATGGGTATATCCCGCGCTGGGTTCCGCTGGTCGATGAGGCGGGCGCGCCGGCGGGGGCCGGGATCGCATTCACCATCAACCCGACACAGCCGACCTATTGCGGCGACCTCGCGGAGGAGGAGGTGGTCCGGCGGCTCGCAACCGCCCGCGGGCGGCTGGGCAGCGGGGCGGAGTACCTGTTCCGCACCCATGATGGGTTGGCGGCGCTGGGGGTGATCGGTCCGGCGCTGGAGCGGTTGGTGGGGCTGGTGCGCGATAAGATGGCAGGGGAATAAGGAAGCGGTTCTTTTTTTAAAAAAAAGAACCAAAAAAACTTTTATCCGCTTTGCCGCGGAGTTCCCCCGGCAACCGTGAACCAAACGGATAGAAAAGTTTTTGCTTCTTTTTTCAAAAAGAAGCGCTTGCTTCCTTAACCCCTGGCGCGCGCCTCGCGCCGGGCGATCCAGGTGGTGGCCAGGAAGATGACGAAGCCGCCGAGCAGGGTGGTGTGGGTCGGGATATCCGAGAAGACCAGGAAGCCGGCGGTGGCGTTCCACACCAGGTCGAGGAATTTCACCGATTGGGTGGCGGAGATATCGGTCGTGCGCAGGGCCCGTGTCATGAAGTAATGGCCGGTGCTTCCGAGCACGCCGCAGGCGAGGAAGGCGAGGGCTTCGAGCGGGGTGGGCCAGGTCCAGGCGTAGAGGGCGAAGGGGAGCGAGAACAGCGAGACGGTGATCGACTGCCAGACCACGATCACCTCCGGCCGGTCGCGCTTGGTGAGCGCCTTGGTGATGAGGAAAGACCCGGCGAAGAGGGGCGAGGAGGCGAGCATGGCCAACGTATAGATGCCGCCACCGCCGTTGAGGTTGGGCCATACGACGATCAGCACGCCGGCGAAGCCGATGGCGGCGGCGGCGAGGCGATCGAGGCGCATGCGCTCCTTCAGGATCAGCGAGGCGCCGATCATGATGAAGATCGGGCTGGTGAAGCCCAGCGCTGTCATGTCCGCCAGCGAGATGTGGGGCAGGGCGATGAACCACAGCAGCAGGCCGGAGGTATGGACCACGCCGCGCCAGAGCTGGCCGGTGAGCCCATTGGGCGCGTATTTCGCGATGCCGGAGCGTAGCACCAGCGGCAGCATGACCAGGGCGCCGCAGAAATAGCGGAGGAACTGGGTTTCGAAGGGCGCGATATCGCGGGTCAGCAGCCGCATCGTGGTGTTCAGGAAGGTGAACACCAGCCCGGCCAGCGTCATCCACATCATCCCGCGGATGGCGGGCGGCAAAGCAGAGAAATCGAGCAGGCGGTGCAGCGACAGCGCGGCGGCGCGAACGTTCATGCGGGCGATCAGTGAGGAGTTTCGCGGGGAAACTGCCTCACTGGCGCAATCCGCGTCGAGCGCCGATGCCGCAACCCGGACCGGCGTTTACGCCTTTTTCTTCGCTGCGCCCTTCTTTTCCAGCGCCCGCAGCAAATTGGCCCGGTTGGTGCCGGCTTCCATGATCATCCCGTGGTCGGAATGGGCGAGCACCATCCGCGCGCCCTGCTTGATGTAATGCGGTGCCCAGACATTGTCGCCGATGCCGCCGAGCCCGAGATGCTTGCCGTTCTTCTTACAGGCGGCGCCGACCTTTTTGTACGCGTTTTGCAGCTTCTCGTGGCCCCATTGGCCGGGGATGCCCATGCGGGTGGTGAGATCGGTGGAGCCGATCATGATCATGTCGATCCCTGGCACTTTGGCGATCTCGTCGACATTGGCGATCGCCTCTTCGGTCTCGATCATGGTGCCGATGAGGATGTCGCGGTTGAGGGATTCCTGCGCCTCGGCGAGGCCGGGCCCGCCGTAGTTGTACATCGCCGGCGGGGCGCCCCAGGAGCGCAGGCCCATCGGCGGGAAGCGGAGGGCCTCGACCACCCGCTTGGCCGCGGCGACCGTGCTGACATGGGGGACGATGATGCCGAGGGCGCCGTTGTCGAGCGCGCGGGTTGCTTCGTCCAGGGCATCGGCGCAGACGCGCACGATCGGCGTGATGCCGAAGGGGATGGCGGCCAGGCACATCTGCGAGGTTTCCTGCGTCGTGAAAGCGCCGTGCTCGGTATCGATGAACAACCAGTCATAGCCCGTCGCGAGCGCCAGCATCGGCGCCGCGGTGGTGCGCAAATGGAAGGGGCAGAAGCCAAGCGCGAGCTTGCCCTCGTTCAGCCGTTGCAGCGTGGGGTTGGCGGTCTTGGACATCTTGGTTCCCTCTTGATGGGGGTTAAGCGGCCTGGCGGCGGAAGGCGTCGAGCGAGCCGGCGTGGATCAACTCGCTCGGCAGCACGTGGCCGACGATCTCCTCGGCCATGCGGCCGACCTCGATGAGGCGGTCGAGATCGATGCCGGT
>CAIYPH010000088.1 GCA_903928045.1 uncultured Rhodospirillales bacterium | reverse complement strand
TCGCCTGAAGCATGTCGAACGCCTCGGCGCCGCGGACCTCGCCGATGATCACACGGTCGGGCCGCATGCGCAGCGCGTTGCGCACGAGGTCACGCTGGTTGATTTCGCCCTTGCCCTCGAGGTTGGAGGGGCGGGTTTCCAGGCGCACCACGTGGGGCTGCTGGAGCTGCAGCTCGGCGGCGTCCTCGATGGTGACGATACGCTCGCCGTTGTCGATCAGCCGGCTCATCGCGTTCAGCAGAGTGGTCTTCCCCGAGCCGGTGCCGCCGGAGATGATCACGTTGAGGCGAATCTGGGCGCAGATCTCGAGAACGCGCTGGACCGGCTTGGTCATGGCGCCGAATTCAACCAATTTGTTGAAGTCGATGGTTTTCTTGCCGAATTTGCGGATCGACACATAGGGGCCGTCGAGCGCCAGCGGGGGGAGCACGATGTTGACGCGGCTGCCGTCCTTGAGGCGGGCGTCGACCATCGGGCTCGATTCATCGACGCGCCGGCCCACCGCGGCGGCGATGCGCTGGCAGACGTTGATGAGGTGCGCGGTGTCGCGGAACCGAATCGGGGCGATGTAGACCTTGCCGCGCCGCTCGACGAACGTCGTATTGGGGCCGTTGACCATGATATCGTTGATGGTCTCGTCCTCGAGCAGCGGCTCGAGCGGTCCGAGGCCAAGCATGTCGTCGACCAGGTCAGAGGCAATCTGGCGCTGCTCGCGGGCGTTGAGCTGGATGCGCCGATCGTTGGCGATCTCGGAGATCAGCAGTTCCACCTGCGGCACCAGAACGTCGGGCGGCAACGTGGAAATCGCCGACGGATCGAGCTTGGCGAGGCAGGCCGCACGCAAATCGGTGATGATGGAATCATGCGACCGCACGCCGGGATCGAGCTGCGGCTCGGGGGCCGGCGGCGGGGCCAGCGGCGGCGGCGGTGCCTCCGACATGGCATTGGAGGCTTGGCCGCGCCGTCCGAAGGTGGGGGTCGTGATCCGCATGTCAGCGCCTCAGCAAGCGGCGCAGCAAGCTGGCGCGCGGCGGCGCGGACGCCTCCACGGCCGTGTTGCCGGCATCGAGCAGACGGACGAAGGCGGTTAGCCGGGCGATCTCGACGATGCCCTTGCGGAAGCCGTTGCGGTTCTTGGTCACCGCCTCGCCAAGGGTGGCAGCAAGCTCGGCGACGCGGGGGATATCGGGGATGACCACGTCCACCTTGGTCTTGAGCGCTTCCTCGATTTTCTTGCGGCTTAGGCCGCCGGGCTGGCCGAGACGGTTGAGCACGATGACCGGGCGGCGGATCTGGGCCGGGCCGGCGGGCAGCGCGAGGAAGCGCAGCGCGTCCCGAACCGAGGCGAGCGTCGGCTCCATCACCAGCACGCGCTGATGGGCGATATCCAGCAGATCGCGGAACAGCGGCTGCGGGCGGAACGGCACGTCGCAGACGACGAAGTTGTAGCGACGGTTGAGCGCGCTGATCAGGGCTTCCGCGGCGTGCGGCGCGTAGTCCGGCTGGTCGGCCAGGCGCACCTCGCCGGCGAGCACATGCAGGCGGCCGGCAACCGGTTGCGCGGCACGCTCGACGAACAGCTCATCGACGCGGTCGGGATTTTCCAGCGCCATGCGAAGGCCGGGGCCGGCGGGGCTGTCGAGCAACATCGCCGCGGTGCCGAGATGCAGATCCGGATCGAACATCACGGTGTGGCGATCGGCGACGATGCCGAAGTGATGCGCGAGGTTGACCGCGACGGTGGTGGCGCCGACGCCGCCGCGCACGCCGGTGACGGCGACAACGCGGCCGCCCTGTCCGGTCTCGAGCACCGGCGCCTTGCCGACGATGAGCGGGGCGAAATGCCGGCCGATCGTATCGCGCGACACCGGCTTGGTGAGGTATTCAAGGGCGCCGAGCCCGCGGGTCACTTCGCGATAGAAATCGAGATTGTTGATTTCGCCGAGGACCAGCACCCGCACATCGGGCTCGGTGACCAGCGAAAGGTCGTGCAGCTGCGACAGCGGCTGGTCGACGCCGGCGACGTCGACGATCAGCACGCGCGGAGTGGCGGATTTGCGCAGTGCGTTGATCGCCGCCTTGATGCCGCCGCGACGGATGTCGATGTCGCCGAACGCGACCTCGCTAAGGCCTTCGCGCAGGGCCACTTCGGTGGCGCCGTCCTCGACGAAGGCGATCAGGCCGGGCCTGTCATGCCGCCCGGAGCTGGCGCCGGGGTCGCCGGCTTTGCGCTGAAGCGTAAGGGTATCGCCGTCGGCCATTAGGAACCTCCCCCGCCGGCTGCCGCCGCCGGCGCGCCGCCGGCGCCGCCCGAGGCGCTCGCGGACGGGAGCGGTTTCACCTTGTCTTTGTACATGCGCTCGATGGCGGCAACCGCGCTGGTGGCGTCGATCTCATCGGTGCCGCGGCCCTTTACGAGATCGGCGGCATGGGCGACCTGGAGTTCGAAGTTGAGGTCGTTTGCCCCCATCGGCCGCCAGACGCCAGGTCGCTGGTAGGGATCGACCATCGCGCAGCCTGCCAGCAGGCCGAGGGTGAGGGTGGTGAGCGCCAGGCGCGTGGCGCTGCGAGAACCGAAGGTGCTCATTCGACGACAAATCCTGCTTGACCGGGGAGACGTTGGGCGAGGCGGGGCGAGGTGCCGATGCCGACCTGGCGGAGCAGCAGCAGGCGCTCGAGGTCCGTCGGCAGCCGGATGCCGTCGGTGGGCGCGCGCAAGGCGGTCGGGTCGCTCACCGGGCGCGAAATGTAGGGGGTGACGATGATCACCAGCTCGGTTTCATTGCGCACGAAGCTGTCGGAGCGGAACAGCGTGCCGAGGATCGGCAGCTCGCCGATGCCAGGCAGCGCGTTGACGGACTGGTTGGTGTTGTCCATCAGGAGGCCGGCCATGGCGAAGCTCTGACCGCTACCAAGCTCGATGGTGGTCTCGGCGCGACGGACGGACAGCGCCGGGATGGTGACGGAGTTGGCGCCGATACCCATCTGGACGGAGCCCTGGGAGGTCAATTGGCTGACCTCCGGGCGGACCTTGAGGCGGATCCGCTCGCCGCTCATCACCGTCGGGACGAACGCCAGCGCCACGCCGTACTGCTTGAACTCGACGGTCAAGGTGCCGCCGTTCTGGCCGATCGGCACCGGGAATTCGCCGCCGACCAGGAAGCTTGCCGCCTCGCCGCTCATCGCCGTGAGGTTGGGCTCGGCCAGCACGCGGATCAGGTTGTCGTTGGCCAGCGCATCGATCAGGCCGTTGATGCCGTTGCCTTTGCCGTCGGTGTAGTTGCCTGAGAGGGTGGAGGCAGTGCCGGAAGCGGCGGCGGCGGCGATCAGGTTGCCAGTGGTGAAGCCGAGGCCGAGCTTGCCGACATTGCCAATCGACTGCCAGTTGATGCCCATCGCGCGCGTGACGTTGCGCGACATCTCGGCGATGCGGACACGCAGGCCGACCTGGGTGTCGGCTGCGATGCGGAGCTGGTTGTCGACCGTCTGCCCCTCGGGTGCGAAGGCCTGCGCGGTTGCGCCCGCAATGTGTGCTTCCATGGGGTTGGGCGCCTTGCCCCCGATTACTACGCGGCGGGGCTGCGGCTCAACCCGCGCGCTGACCTTTGGCGTGGCCCGGGTGATCGCCTGGACTGCCTCGTTGGCCGCGGTCGCTGAGGGGCGCACAGTGATCTCGATCTGGCGAACGGTCGCGCCATTGGTGTCCAACGCAGCGACGGTCGTGCGACCGGCCGCGATGCCGAAGACGAACAGGCTGGTGGGGCTTGCCGGGCGGACCTCGACGACCTTGGGATCGGAGACGAACACGTTGGCGACCGGGGAGGGCAGGGAGATCACCCGCCCCACGCCGGCCTCGACGATGATGGTCGACTGGTTGGCCGCGACCGAGGGCGCCATTGAAGGCACGGAAGCTGCGGGGGCAACCGGGGGCACCGGCGGGGCGGCACCGGCGGCGGCGGCGAACCCCAGGCTCATGATCGCCAGGGCGGCGACCCTGAGGGCGGCGGATCCGGGCGCGGAGCCAGGGAGGGAGGGGGAGGTGATCATTAGAACTTGTACTCCTGGCCATCGCCGTTGCCGCGGTAGACGCGCACGACGCTTGGAAGGTTCTTCACCACCGTGTCGCTGGTCAGCGCGGGGGAGACATCGCCGGCCCAGGTGATGGCGGCGCGGGCGGGGCCGGTCGGCGCGGCGCCGCCCGGCGTGTCATTGCGTACTTCGGCGCCTGGGTCGTTGATCGACTGGGCGGCTCGGACGACCAGCGACAGGCGGCCAAGGCGGGAGGCGACCGAGATACGCTCGGACTGCGGGCCAGTGACTTCGAGGGTCACGGTGGTGGCCTGCTTGGCCTCGTTGGACCCGGGCGCGGCGCCCTGCACAAGCTGCTGGTCGATGGCGATGACGCGGACGTTGGACAGCACCGTCTCGGCGGCGATGCGCCGGCCAACCGGCCGCGAAGGGTCGTCCATCTGGTGTGTGAGCAGCACGTCGATCCGATCGCCCGGCCAGATCAGGCCGGCCGAACCGGTGATGGCGTCGACACCGATGGTCACTGCGCGCATCCCGGAGCTGAGGACGGCGGCGAGGAAGCCGTGGTCGCCGGGGCGCAGCAGTTCTCGGCCCAGCAGCAGGTCGCCGGTCGGAACGCGGCGGCGGATCATGGCGCCGGCGAGCTGATGGCGGTTCGCCGAGGTGTCGAGCGACGCGCCATCGGGCACCTTGTCGTGCGGCACTTGAAGGGTGCCGATATCGTCGGGTTTGACCAGGCTGCCGGCCTGCAGGTCGCGCGAGGCGACCAGGATGGTATCCATCACCACCACCGGCGCCGCGGCGGCTTCTACCGGTTCCGGTGTCGGCGGCATCATGCTGATCCAGGCGACCGTGCCGAAGCCGAGCAGGCCGAGAGACATCATGACGAAAACGGTGATACGGAGCAGCATGATCGTTCAGCCTGAAAAAGTGACGAAAAGCGTGCCGGCGGCGATCGCCGACCCGTAGGGCAGCGGGGTGCCGCGCAGCAGGCGCCAGTGTTCGGCACGCAGCACGCGGGCGAGGAAGCTGCGCGGGCTCGCGTGGACGGCAAGCGACACCCGCTTGGCGATGAGCCGGGCGAGCAGGTAGACGACGGCGACCACGCCACCGGCCAGCGAGATCGCGACGAGAAGGTTGCCGACCAGGGCCGGCGAGACGAACACCGCCGCGGCGGTGAGGAGCTTTACGTCACCCCCGCCCATCCAGCCGCGCAGCCAGCAGGCGGTGCAAACGGCGAAGACGATGGAGCCGAGCATCACCGATGTGACGATCCGGCCGTCCATTGCATTCATCGCGAGGCCGAGCACGGCGAGGATGATGGAGGCGGAATTCGGAATGGTGCGCGCCGCGATATCGTGCAGCGCCGCGAAGACCAGCAACCCGGTGCCGGCCGCGAGCGGGACGAGATGACCAAGACGTGTCGCGAAATCGATGTCCACTGCGCTGTCCTTTGGTCGGTCCGCGGTCTCCCGCCCGGCGTTCCGTGCCCGAGGGCAACCGGAGACGATGCGCGGTGACCCGTGCTGAAGGGGTCGTCCGGTTCTGATCGAATGGAATGGTCCGAGTGCGGAAGCGGTGCAGGGCGGCGGCCGAGCGTGTCGGCGGGAGCGTCTTGCGTTCCCATGGGAGCAAGGGATGCCCCGGTATCCAGCCAGTTCCTGTCAGCCCCAACCGTTTTGGTCGTTTTTTCTTCGTTAGGCGTCGTCTAGTCTTCGGAATGAAATAGCGTACCGAGCCGGGGATCGATGGGGCCCGCCGGAAGGCCAGCCCCATCGGGCGGCCCCGGCTCGATACGCTAGACCATTACATGCCGGTCGCCTTGGTCGACAGGGTCGTGCCGATCGAGGTGTAGGCGCTGGACAGGCTGTTGCCGAACGAGGTGGCGGCGGTGATCACGACGCCGCCGATGACGGCCGCGATCAGGCCATACTCGAGGGCGGTCACGCCGCGACGGTCACCGGACACCAGCTGGCGGAACTTCTTAACGAGAGCGAACATGGTATTCTCCTAATCTAGATCGAGGAAATCCGTTTCCCGGGGGCCGCCGAGGTTTCGGATGCCCTTTGGATTTCATCGGGCAAGCGGAGTTAAACGTCCCCGCTGTTAAGTCGGTGTTAAGGATCAAAAGAATTTGGAGTTCTTCGAAAAAACTTGGCCAGATCACCGCCGACGGCCCGATAACATGCTTTTTGGGGCCGCGGCAGTCCGGCGTCGGCGCTCCCATTGACCTCCTTGCCGCGCACCCCTAATTTGGTTTCGCTCCGCTGCGGCGGGCCCTCGTGATTTGTCCGGCCGGATTGCGGCGAGGTGAAACAAGCGCGCTAAAGAGGCCAGCGGGGAACCGTACGGAATGGGTCCGTCGCTCCGCTGATCTGATGGCCGGCCCAGCTATGAAGGGCCATGCTCATGACTTTGTTCAACCCCACATACCGTCCCGCCACGCTGCTGGTGCAAGGCGGCGTCGAGCGATCGCCGTTCGGTGAAACCGCCGAGGCGCTCTACCTCACATCGGGCTTCGTCTACGACAGCGCCGAACAGGCGGAGGCGACGTTCAAGAACGAGGTACAGCACTATCAGTACTCTCGCTTCGGCAACCCGACCGTGTCGATGCTGGAGAACCGGCTCGCCTTGATCGAGGGGGCCGAGGCGTGCCGCGCCACCGCCACCGGCATGGCCGCAGTGCATTCGGCATTGCTCAGCCACCTCAAGACTGGTGACCGTGTGGTAGCCTCTCGGGCGCTGTTCGGCTCCTGCCACTGGATCGTCTCCACCCTGCTGCCGCGCTACGGGGTCAAGACAGAGTTCGTCGACGGCGCGGACATGGACCAGTGGCGCGCCGCGCTGGGCACCCCGGCCAACCTGGTGCTGCTCGAATCGCCCTCCAACCCGATGCTCGACATCGTCGACCTCAAGGCGGTTGCGGATCTCGCCCATGCGGCCGGCGCTATCGTCGTGGTGGACAACGTCTTCGCCACCCCCCTGCTGCAGAAGCCGTTCGATCTCGGCGCCGACGTGGTGGTCTATTCCTGCACCAAGCACATCGACGGCCAGGGCCGCGTGCTCGGCGGCGCGGTGCTCGGGCGCAAGAAATGGGTGGAGGACACGTTGGTGCCGTTCATCCGCAACACCGGCCCCTCGATCTCCCCGTTCAACGCATGGCTACTGCTGAAGGGCATCGAGACGCTGGCACTGCGCGTTGAAGCCGGATGCCGCAATGCCAGTGCGGTGGCCGATTTCCTGGCCGGACAGCCTGAAATCGCGCGTGTGTGGTATCCCACGCGGGCCGATCATCCGCAGCGCGATTTGGCGATGGCGCAGATGAGCGCCGGCGGCACGCTGGTCACTTTTGAGGTGAAGGGCGGCAAGGAGGCGGCGTTCAAGGCGATGAACGCGTTCCGGTTGATTAAGGTCTCGAACAATCTCGGCGACAGCAAGTCCCTGGCCACCCACCCCGCAACGACCACTCATATGCGCATCGGGGCCGAAGAGCGCGCCAAGCTCGGCATCACTGACGGGGTGATCCGGCTTTCCGTCGGGCTCGAGGATGTCGAGGACGTCAAGGAGGACCTTGCGGCCGGCCTCGCCGCAATTTCGCGCTGAACGCTGGACATCTACCCCTTCCTCGCGTTCATTGGCGGCGCGAGGAAGGACCAGAATGAGCGAGGATTTCACGGCGACGACGAGGGGTGTGCGGGTTTCGGTGCGGGCGTTTTTCCTGCCGGACCGCTCCAAGCCGGAGGAGAGCCAGTACTTCTGGGCTTACCGGGTGCGCATCGCCAACGAAGGCACCCAAGCGGTGCAGGTGATGGCGCGCACGTGGCTGATCACCGACGCCGCGGGGCGCAGCCAGCGGGTGCATGGCGAGGGTGTGATCGGGCAAACCCCGGTGATCGCGCCGGGCGACACGTTCGAATACACATCCGGCACACCGCTCGCGGCCCCGTCGGGGATCATGCACGGGCAGTATCACGTGATCGAGCCCGCCAGTGGCGCACGGTTTGATGTGACGATTCCCGCTTTCAGCCTGGACAGCCCGCACCAATCCGGCCGGGTGCACTGACCGCTAGGCCATGGGCTGAATTGCGCGGAATGCGCGGGTTCCGCGAGAATAAAGCTGACCGTCTGGCGGTCTATTGGTCATGAGCAGCTTTACGCGGCCAACTCGACGGGGATTCCTGTCCATGGCGATCCCCATCGCCATGTCCGATGGTGTCCACGATAGGCGTAATGCCGCACTCGTCATCATCCGCGATTACAGCTTCGAGCCGGCGACGCTCCGGGTCGTTGCCGGAGCATGGGTGCGATGGCTGAATGTCGACGAGGCGCCGGCCGGGGTCGAGAACACCGGTGCGGACCGCCTTTTCCGGTCAACCGTGCTGTTTCGCGGTGAGAGCTACGCCCGTCAGTTCAACGAGCGCGGAGAATTTCCGTACCATTGC
>CAIYPH010000087.1 GCA_903928045.1 uncultured Rhodospirillales bacterium | reverse complement strand
TCATCGTGCCCCTCCAGGGTGAGCCAGACCGGGCGCGGTGCCCGGCAGCGTTGCGTAGCCTGCCGTGGGGACACGGGCAACCTCGGCCGCCGGGGATGTCACCGGCGGCCGAGGGGTGGTCAAACCGCCCTGGGGTTTACGGGCAGTCGGGTTTGTTGACGCCGCTGGCGGCGGCGAGGGTGATTTTCTGGTTGTTGTTGAATTCTACCGCGGCCTGCTTCTGGCGGTCGTTGAATTCGCCGAGGGCGATCTTCTGACGGTCCTCGAACTCGCCCTGGGAGAGCTTTTCGGCCGAGGCGGAGGAGTTGCGCTGGCGGCTGATGAATTCGGACTGGGCGACGCGCTGGTGTTCGTCGAACTCGGCCTGGGCGAGCTTCTTCTGGGTTTCGGTGACGTTTTCACGCTGCGCCATGATGAGGCCCTTGGGCACGCAATCGGGGGCGACGGGCGGCGTGGTCTGGGCGGTGGTCTGGGCGATGGCGGGGGCCGCCACGGCGGCAAGAATGGTTGCGGCGAGAAGGAGGGAGCGGAGAGTCATGATTCAAATTCCTAATGGACACATGATCAGGGTCGGGCCGTCCGGACAACACCGATGGGTGCGGCGCGATGGATGTCGCGGCGCGGAAAATCGGGGTTGCCGTCAGCTCAGACGTTACATGGCCAGGAAAAGAACCGGTTCAATAACGGGAGGTATAAGTACTCATTGGCGGCGCAGGGTCATGTTGACTCGGCCTGGTCGTCCTGCTGCATGGCGGCGCGCATGAGGAATTTCTGGATCTTGCCTGTGACCGTCATCGGAAATTCGTTAACGAATCGGATGTAGCGCGGTACTTTGTAATGGGCGATCTGGCCGTGGCAGAACTCTTTGACGTCCTGCTCGGTCAGGGTTTCGCCGTCGCGCAGCTTGATCCAGACGGCGATTTCTTCGCCGTATTTGGAGTCGGGGACGCCGAAGACCTGGGCGTCGGAGATTTTCGGGTTGCGGTAGAGGAATTCCTCGACTTCGCGCGGATAGACGTTCTCGCCGCCGCGGATGATCATGTCCTTGATGCGGCCAACGATGGCGCAGTAACCCTCTTCGTCGATGGTGGCGAGGTCTCCGGTGTGCATCCAGCGGGCCTTGTCGATGGCTTCGGCGGTGCGGAGTTCGTCATCCCAATAGCCCCGCATCACGGAGTAGCCGCGGGTGCAGAGTTCGCCGGGGGTGCCGGTGGGGACGACGCGGCCTTCGGCGTCAACGATCTTGGATTCGATATGTGGATGGATGCGCCCGACGGTGGCGACGCGGCGCTCCAGTGGGTCATCGAGCGTGGTCTGGAAGGAGACCGGGGAGGTCTCGGTCATGCCGTAGGCGATGGTGATGTCGCTGAGGTGCATGAGGGCGATGGCGCGGCGCATCACCTCGATCGGGCAGGGCGACCCGGCCATGATGCCGGTGCGTAGGGTGGAAAGGTCGAACTCAGCGAATCGGGGATGGTCCATCTGGGCGATGAACATGGTGGGGACGCCGTAGAGGGCGGTGCAGCGTTCGGCGGCGACGGTCTCCAGGGTGGCCAGCGGATCGAACCCCTCGCCGGGGAAGACCATGGTGGAGCCGTGGGTGAGGCAGCCGAGCACGCCCATGACCATGCCGAAGCAGTGATAGAGGGGGACGGGGATGCACAGGCGGTCCGCGGGGCCGAGCTTCATGGTCTCGGCGGTGAAGAAGCCGTTGTTGAGGATGTTGTGGTGGGTGAGGGTGGCGCCTTTCGGGGCGCCTGTCGTGCCGGAGGTGAACTGGATGTTGATGGGGTCATCGAATTGCAGGCGGCCGGCGAGGGCGGCGACTTCGGCGCGGGAGGTGGCGGTGGCGAGGTCCGCCACCTCGGCAAAGGGGAGCGCCCCCGGGATGGTGCGGGCGCCAATTTGGATGACCAGGCGGAGGCTGGGGATTTTCGGGGATTCAAGGTGGCCGGGGACGCAGGTGTTCAATTCCGGGCACAGCGTGGTGAGCATCCCCGCGTAGTCGCTGGTTTTGAAAGCGGTGGCGGTGACGAGCGCGCGGCAGACGACCTTGTTGAGGGCGTATTCCAGCTCGGACAGGCGATAGGCCGGGTTGATGTTGACCAGGATAAGCCCGGCCTTGGCGGTGGCGAACTGGGTGACCACCCATTCCGCGTTGTTGGGGGACCAGATGCCGATGCGCTCGCCGGGCTTGAGGCCGAGGCTGACCAGGCCGGCGGCCATGGCGTCGACGCGCTCGGCGAGGTCCCGCCAGGTCCAGCGGACGCCCTGGGCGGGGGCGACGAGGGCCTCGCGGTCGGCGTGACGGGCGACGACGCCGTCGAAATAGGCGCCGATGGTTTCGCCGATGAGCGGCACGGTGGACGTGCCGCTGACGTAGCTCATGGACAGGTTCGACATCTTTGGACCTCCTCGCCTTGCCCGCATGGTACTGCGCCGGCGCGGGGACGGGAAGCGCTGGCTGGACTATCCCCGCGGGGTGGCACAAATTGACTACCAAAGGCGGCTTGAGGAGATTCGTTTTCTCAACGCCGGGATGAAACGCCTCAGAGAAGCGGCCGCGTTGCCGCCAGAGCGAGCATGAACAGCATCTTTTCGCCCACCGAAGCCATCGACCTCTCGCCGCAAGTCTCCGACGAGGTCAAGTTCACCACCTGCTACATGTGCGCCTGCCGCTGCGGC
Organism: uncultured Rhodospirillales bacterium; assembly: GCA_903928045.1. Next base: position 4,492 of record CAIYPH010000087.1, on the reverse strand, counting down.
ATCAAGGTGCACCTCAAGGGCGGCCAGGTGCGCTACATCCAGGGCAACCCGAACCACCCCGTGAACAAGGGCGTGCTGTGCGGCAAGGGCTCGGCCGGCATTATGCAGCACTACTCGCCGGCGCGGCTGACCAAGCCGCTGCTGCGGGTGGGCGAGCGCGGCGCCGGTGAGTTCAAGGAAATCGAGTGGGACGAGGCGCTCGGCATCGCGACGAAGTGGCTGGGCGATGTGCGTAGCAGTGACCCCAAGAAGCTCGCCTTCTTCACCGGGCGCGACCAGAGCCAGTCCTTCACCGGCTGGTGGGCCAAGCAGTTCGGCACCCCCAACTTCGCCGCTCATGGCGGGTTCTGCTCGGTGAACATGGCGGCCGGCGGGCTTTACACCATCGGCGGCAGCTTCTGGGAATTCGGCGAGCCCGACTGGGAGCGCGCCAAGTATTTCCTCATGCTCGGCGTGGCTGAGGATCATGATTCCAACCCGATCAAGGCCGGCCTCGCCGCGATGAAGCAGCGCGGCGCGAAGTTCGTCTCGGTGAACCCGATCAAGACCGGCTACTCCGCGGTGGCCGATGAATGGGTCGGCATAAGGCCGGGTACCGACGGGCTGTTCGTGCTGGCGATGGTGCACGAACTGCTGCGGACCGACCGCATCGATCTCGACTATCTCGTGCGCTACACCAACGCGCACTGGCTGGTGATCCGCAATCCCGGCGGCGCCGATGACGGGCTGTTCGCGCGTGATGAAGCCGGCAAGCCGCTGGCCTGGGATCGTGCGGCTAATGCGCCCGCGGACGCCGGCGCAGCCGACCTCAACCCGGCGGTAATCGGCGAGTTCACCTTGCCGGATGGCCGTAAGGCGATGCCGGTGTTCAACCTGATGGCCGAGCGCTACCTCTCGCCGGACTACGCCCCGGCCGCGGTGGCGGATCGCTGCGGCGTCTCGGCCGAGACCATCCGCCGCCTCGCGGCCGAGATGGCGGAGGTGGCCTTCAACCAGACCATCACGCTCAACCAGCCCTGGACCGACACGCTCGGCCGCCGCCACGAAACCATGGTCGGCCGCCCCGTCGCGATCCACGCGATGCGCGGGATTTCGGCCCACTCCAACGGGTTCCACACCTGCCGGGCGCTGCATCTGTTGCAGATGCTGCTGGGTGCCATCGATACCCCGGGCTCCTGGCGCTACAAGTCGCCCTATCCGCGGCCGATCCCGCCGGGCCCGCCGCCGGCTGGCAAGGGCGCCACGCCGAACAAGGAGATGCCGGGCATGGCGCTCGGCTTCCCCGCCGGCCCCGAGCATCTGCTGCTCGACGATGACGGCACGCCCTGCCGCATCGACAAGGCCTATTCCTGGGAAGCGCCGATTTCCGCCCACGGGCTGATGCACACGGTGATCGCCAACGCCCATGCCGGCGATCCCTATAAGATCGACGTGCTGTTCATGTTCATGGCCAACATGGCCTGGAACTCGTCGATGAACCCCGGCGACGCGATGCGCCAGCTCACCGACAAGGACGAGAACGGCGAGTACAAGATCCCCAAGGTGATCTACTCCGACGCCTTCTTCTCCGAGACGGTGCCATACGCCGACCTCATCCTGCCCGACACCACCTACCTTGAGCGGTGGGATGCGATCTCCGTGCTGGACCGGCCGATCGGCAGTAGCCACGGCCCGGCCGACGCCATCCGCCAGCCCGTGGTGCCGCTCGATCGTGACGTGCGGCCGTTCCAGGACGTGCTGGTGGATCTCGGCGCCCGCCTGAAACTGCCCGGCTTCGTGAAGGAGGACGGCTCGGCCAAGTTCACCTCCTATGCCGACTACCTCGCCAACCACGAGCGCACTCCGGGCGTCGGCCCGTTGGCCGGCTGGCGCGGCGACGGCACCCAGCATGGCAAGGGGGCGGCCAATCCCGATCAGCTCAAGCGCTATGTGGAGAATGAGTGCTTCTGGCGCTTCGAACTGCCGCCCGAGCAGACCTATTTCAAGCACGCCAACAAGGCCTATCTCGATACCGCCCACGCCATGGGCATGGTGGGCGTCGCCAACCAGGTGGTGTTCCAGCTCTACAGCGAGCATCTCCAGAAGTTCCGCCTCGCCGCCGAGGGCCACGGCCCGGTGCAGCCGCCCGACCGGTTGCGCGAGCGCATCCGCACCTATTTTGACCCGCTGCCAATTTGGTATGTGCCGTTCGAACAGGCCTCGATCGAGCTCGCCGCCTATCCACTGCACGCCATCACCCAGCGGCCGATGCCGATGTACCATTCATGGGGCTCGCAAAACGCCTGGCTGCGCCAGATCTACAGCCGCAATCACCTCTACATGAACCGCCGCATGGGCACCGCGCTCGGGCTGGTGGATGATGACTGGGTGTGGGTGACCTCGCGGACCGGCAAGCTCAAGTGCCAGATCCGCCTCATGGAGGGCGTCAACCACGACACGGTGTGGACATGGAACGCCATCGGCAAACGCTCCGGCGCCTGGAACCTGTCGGCTGATGCCAATGAGAGCGAGCAGGGCTTCCTGCTCAACCACGTGATCTCAGAGTGGCTGCCGGCGCAGAAGGGCCAGGGCGATAATCGCACCGCCAATGCCGACCCGGTGACCGGGCAGGCCGCATGGTACGATCTGCGGGTGCGCGTCGAGAAAGTCGCGCATGGCGAGGAAGGCCAGACCGCGCCCCATTACGACACCCTGCCGCGTCCGCCGCACATGAAGCCCGCCACAAGAACCCTGCGCTACGGGGAGAATATCTGATGACCAGCCTCCCCACCCCGGCGCAAGGCGCCAAGAAGCTCGGCCTCGTCGTCGATCTCGACACCTGCGTCGGCTGCCATGCCTGCGCGGTGAACTGCAAGGAATGGAACGCCTCGGGGCATTCCGCGCCGCTCACCGACAGCAACGCCTACCAGGCGGACCCGCACGGCGTGTGGTTCAACCGAGTGCACACCTATGAGGCCGGCGAAGGCGATTGCAGCCGCACGGTGCATTTCCCGCGCTCCTGCCTGCATTGCGAGGACGCTCCCTGCGTCACCGTCTGCCCCACCGGCGCCTCCTATAAGCGCGCCGAGGACGGCATCGTGCTGGTCAATGCCGAGGCCTGCATCGGCTGTCAGCTCTGCGCCTGGGCCTGCGCCTATGGGGCCCGCGAGTTCGACGTGGACGACGGTGTGATGAAGAAATGCACCCTGTGCATCGACCGCATCTACAACGAGAACCTCGAGGAAGCCGATCGCGTGCCGGCCTGCGTCTCGACCTGCCCGGCGAGTGCGCGGCATTTCGGCGATTTCAACGACCCCGCCAGCAAGGTCTCGCAACTCGTGCTCGAGCGCGGCGGCTACGACCTGCTGCCGGAGCTCGGCTACAAGCCGACCAACAAATATCTGCCGCCGCGCAAGCCTGCCGTGGCCAAGACCGCCACGCCAGCCGCCGAGACCGGGGGCGGATCGAGCCTGCTGCGCTGGCTCGACCGCGCGCTGTCGCGTTGAGCGGGGAGACCACGCCATGAAACCCGCCGGTTCCATCGTCTTCTTCACCACCGCCTCGGGCGCCGGCTACGGCATGCTGTTCTGGCTCGGCGTGCTGGGCGCGCTCTGCATGCTGCCGGAGACGGTCGGCTTCGGCCTGATTGCCCTCGGCATTGCCACTGCCCTGTTCACCGCGGGGCTGCTCTCGTCCACCGCGCATCTCGGCCACCCCGAGCGGGCCTGGCGGGCACTGTCGCAGTGGCGCTCCTCCTGGCTGTCGCGCGAGGGTGTCGCGGCGCTGCTCACCTACGTCCCCGTGCTGCTGTTGGGCCTGCTCTGGCTGCTCGGCGGCCGGCCGACGACGATTCTCGGCCTCCTCGCCGCTATCGGCGCGGTGATCACCGTCTATTGCACAGCGATGATCTACGCCTCGCTGAAGCCGATCCGCCAGTGGAACCACGGGCTGGTGCCGGCGTTCTACCTGATTGCGGCCGGCTTCAGCGGCGCGCTGTGCCTCGCGGCCGTCACCGCCTTTTTCGACGTGACCGCCGCCGGTCGGCTCGCCGTGCTGGCCCTGGCGCTCGGGGCAGGCGGCATCGCGGTGAAGCTGGCCTACTGGCAGGCGATCGACGGCTCGGTGAGCGCCAGCACGCCGGAAAGCGCCACCGGGCTCGGCTCAATCGGCAAGGTGCGCAGCTTCGAGGCGCCGCATACCGAGGAGAACTACCTCCTGAAGGAGATGGGGTTCCGGATCGCCCGCAAGCACGCGGCCAAGCTGCGTGTGTATGCCGCCCTGCTCGGCTTCGGCGTACCACTCGCCATGCTCGTCGGCGTCGCTGCCGGCGCGGTGCCGGTGGCGGTGCTGATCCTCGCCGCGGCGAGCGGGCTGCTGGGGATGCTGTTGGAGCGCTGGCTGTTCTTCGCCGAGGCGACGCACACGGTGGTGCTGTTCTACGGAAGGCAAGCCTGACACGGCAGCATTGCGGTTTCGGAGGTGGTGCGTTTAGGTCATATTTGTTGACCTAAAC
>CAIYPH010000086.1 GCA_903928045.1 uncultured Rhodospirillales bacterium | reverse complement strand
CGACGTCAGTGGCGATGGCGAAGGTGGTGAGCGCGCCGCGGGTCATCAGCAGTGGTTTGCCGAGTTCGACGATCTCGATGAGTTTGGTGGGGTCGGAGTCGAGATCGACCATGTTGCCGGCCTCGCGGGCGGCCTGGGTGCCGGTGTTCATCGCGACGCCGACATCGGCCTGGGCGAGGGCGGGGGCGTCGTTGGTGCCGTCGCCGCACATGGCGACGAGGCGGCCGCCTTCCTGTTCCTGGCGGATGAGGGCGAGTTTGGCTTCGGGGGTGGCCTGGGCGAGGAAGTCGTCCACGCCGGCCTCGGCGGCGATGGCGGCGGCGGTGAGTGGGTTGTCGCCAGTGATCATGACGGTGCGGATGCCCATGCGGCGAAGTTCGGCGAAGCGCTCGGCGATGCCGCCCTTGACGATGTCCTTGAGGTGGACGACGCCGAGCAGGGCCGATCCGTCGACGACCGCCAGCGGGGTGCCGCCTTGCTTGGCGATGCGATCGGCGATCTGGCGGAGTTCGGTGGCCAGCGGGGAGGCGGGGTGGTCGGCGAGGATGGCGTCGACGGCGCCCTTGCGGATGCGGCGGGTGCCGATATCGACGCCGCTCATGCGGGTTTGCGCGGTGAAGGGGACGAAGACGGCGTCCTTCGCGGTGGCGCGGAAGCCGAAGCGGTCCTTGGCGAGGACGACGATGGAGCGGCCTTCGGGGGTTTCGTCGCTGAGCGAGGCGAGTTGGGCGGCGTCGGCGAGGATGGCGGGGGTGACGCCGCTGACGGGCAGGAAATCGCTGGCCTGGCGGTTGCCGAGCGTGATGGTGCCGGTTTTGTCGAGCAGGAGGGTGTCGACGTCGCCGGCGGCTTCCACCGCGCGGCCGGAGGTGGCGAGGACGTTGAAGCGGATCAGGCGGTCCATGCCGGCGATGCCGATGGCGGAGAGCAGGGCGCCGATGGTGGTGGGGATGAGGGTGACGAAGAGGGCGACCAGGACGAGGATCTGCATGGAGCCGCCGGCATAGGTGGCGAAGGCGGGGATGGTGGCGACGGCCATGACGAAGATCAAAGTGAGGCCGGCGAGGAGGATGTTGAGGGCGATCTCGTTGGGGGTCTTTTGCCGCGAGGCGCCTTCGACGAGGGCGATCATGCGGTCGATGAAGGTGTGGCCGGGGGCGGCGGTGATGCGGACGAGGATGACGTCGGACATCACCTGGGTTCCGCCGGTGACCGCCGAGCGATCGCCGCCGGCCTCGCGGATGACCGGGGCGCTTTCGCCGGTGATGGCGGCCTCGTTGACCGAGGCGGCGCCTTCGATGACTTCGCCGTCGGAGGGGATGATTTCCCCGGCGGCGACCTCGACCACGTCCCCCTGGCGCAGGGTGGAGGCGGGGATGGTGTCGGTGCTGCCGTCTGGGCGGCGGCGGCGGGCGATGGTTTCGGCGCGGCCCTGACGGAGGCTGGCGGCCTGGGCGCGGCCGCGGCCCTCGGCGACGGCTTCGGCGAAGTTCGCGAACAGCAAGGTGAGCCAGAGCCAGAGGTTGATCTGGATGGCGAAGCCGGGGTGGGGGGCACCGATCAGCAGGTCGCGCAGCAGGAGGATGGTGGTCAGCGTCGAGACGACCTCGACGGAGAACATCACCGGGTTGCGCCACATCAGGCGCGGGTCGAGCTTGCGGAGCGCCTGGAGCAGGGCGGGGCGGAGGATGGCGGGGTCAAGCAAAGTGGTGCGGGGGCGGGACATGGGGATGGGTCCGGTTTTCAGAAGGTCTGGCCGGCGTGCATCGCGAGATGCTCGACGATCGGGCCAAGGGCGAGGGCGGGGAAGAAGGTGAGGCCGCCGACGATGAGGATCACGCCGACGACGAGGCCGACGAACAGCCCGCCATCGGTGGGGAAGGTGCCGGAGGAGGGCGGCACGGTCTTTTTCGCGGCCAGCGCGCCGGCGATGGCGAGCACGGGGATGATGACGAAGAAGCGGCCCACCAGCATGGCGGCGGCCAGCATCAGGTTCCAGAACGGCGTGTTGGCGGAGAGGCCGGCGAAAGCGCTGCCGTTGTTGGCGGCGGCCGAGACGAAGGCGTAGAGCGCCTCGCTGAAGCCGTGCGGGCCGGCGACATCGAGCCCGGCGAGGCCGGCCGGGACAAGTACGG
>CAIYPH010000085.1 GCA_903928045.1 uncultured Rhodospirillales bacterium | reverse complement strand
GCGGCCGGCGCCGCGGCCGCCGGCGTGGATCTGCGATTTCACCACATAGACCGGGCCCGGGAGTTTGGCGGCCGCGGCGGCCGCCTCCTCCGCGGTCCAGGCCACGTGGCCCTCGAGCACCGTGACGCCGTAACTCTTGAGCAGTTCCTTCGCCTGGTACTCGTGGATGTTCATGCGGTCAGACCCCCAGCTTCTTGAAGTCTTCGATCAGGCCGCGGACGGCACCGCAGCTCTTGTCAAATGCGGCCTTCTCGGCGGCGTTCAACTCCACCTCAATGATCTTCTCGATGCCGTTCTTGCCGATCACGACGGGCACGCCGACGTAGAGGTCGGACACGCCGTATTGGCCGGTCAGCAGGGCGGCGCAGGGCAGCACCCGGCGCTTGTCCTTCAGGTAGCTCTCGGCCATGGCGATCGCCGAGGCGGCCGGGGCGTAGAAGGCGGAGCCGCGCTCGAGCAGCTTGACGATCTCGCCGCCGCCATTGGCGGTGCGGGTCACGATCGCGTCGATCTTCTCCTGGGTGGTCCAGCCCATCTTGATCAGATCGGGGACGGGAATGCCGGCCACCGTGGAGTAGCGGGTGAGCGGCACCATGGTGTCGCCGTGGCCGCCGAGCACGAAGGCGGTGACGTCTTCGACCGACACGTTGAATTCATGGGCGAGGAAGAGCTGGAAGCGGCTGCTGTCGAGCACGCCGGCCATGCCGATCACCTTGTTGGCGGGCAGGCCGGACTTCTGCTGCATCACCCACACCATCACGTCGAGCGGGTTGGTGATGACGATGACGAAGGCATCCGGGCAATGCGTCTTGATGCCCTCGGCGACCTGGGCGATGACGCCGGCATTCTTGGTCAGCAGGTCATCGCGGCTCATGCCGGGCATCCGGGGGAAGCCGGCGGTGACGATCACCACGTCGGAGCCCGCGATGGCGGCATAGTCGGAGCCGCCGGTCATCATGCTGTCGAAGCCGTCGACCGGGCCGGACTGCATCAGGTCGAGCGCCTTGCCGGCGGCCACGCCCCCGAACACGTCGAACATCACGACATCCCCGAGCTCCTTGAGCCCGATGAGGTGGGCGAGCGTGCCGCCGATATTGCCGGCCCCGATGAGGGCGATCTTGTTGCGAGCCATCAGTGGATCCTTGAGGTAGATAGCAAGGTGGTTCCGGGGGTGTCCGGTGGGGTGTTTCCAGGGAAACAGCGCCCGCCAGGCGGGAAGCCGCCCGAAAGGTGCGCGGTCACTAGCCCAAACCCCCAGATGCAGCAAGCACGGGCAACATGCCCGCGCATGCCAATCTGCGCTCCCACCCATGAAGAAACCGTTATGGCCGGCTCGCTTCGCGACGCGTCTACGTCAAGTGCTGGAGCGCCAGATACTCCTGGCTCTGCATCTCCTCAAGCCGCGATGCGGTGCGCTCGAACATTTTCGCGTTTTCACCGCGCTGATAGAGCTGGTCCGGCATCGCCTCGGCGGAGGCGACGAGCTTCACGCGATGGTCATAGAGCGTGTCGATCAGCACGATGAAGCGGCGCGCCTCGTCGAAATTATCGGGCGAGAGGCGGGGAATGCCGTCGAGCACCAGGCAATGGAAATGCGTCGCCAGCGCCAGATAGTCGCCCGCCCCCAGCGCCTGGCCGCACAGGGCTGAGAAATCGAACCGCGCCACCCCCTCGGCCGCCACCGGCACCTCGAGCCTGCGCCCCATCACCAGCAGCCGCTCGGCGCGCGGTTCGGCATGGCCGGTGAGTTCGGCGAAGGCGCTGTCGAGCGCCGCCTCGGCTCGTCCGCCCGGGGGCACATGCCAGGTCGGCATGCCGCGCAGGCGTGCCCGGCGGAAATCGCGGCCGGCATCCATCACCAGGATGTCCAGCCGCTTCTTTATAAGAGCGATGAACGGCAGGAAGGCGTCGCGGCCCGGCTGGCCCTTGAAAAGGTCGTCCG
>CAIYPH010000084.1 GCA_903928045.1 uncultured Rhodospirillales bacterium | reverse complement strand
TGCTGGGGGCGGCGGTGGTGTCGGCGATGGTGGCGACGACGACGGCGTAGCTCATGATTTCGACATCCGAGCCGGGCACGGGGCGGTCAAAGAAGCGGCTGTATTCGGTGTCGTAGGCCGCACGGATGGTGGCGATATCGGCATGGGTGAGCAGGCGGGCGGGCAGGGGGACGGGGATTTCGTGGCCCTGGCCGACATAGCGCATGAAGGCGATGCGGGTTTCGGTGGTGGGCGCGCCGAAGCTGCCTTCGGCGACAACGCGGGAGGCCTCGGCGGACATGTCGCTGAGCAGGGCGTTGACGGCAGCGACGTCGAAGGTGCGGAAGCGCTGGTAGAGGCTGCGTACGACCTCGTAACCGACGGGGGCGCGCAGGAAGCCGATGGCGCTGCCGACGCCGGCGCCGGAGGGCACCAGCACGCGGTCAATGCCGATCTTCTCGGCGACGCGGAACCCGTGCACCGGCCCGCCGCCACCGAAGGCGATCAGGGTGCGGCCCTCGTAGCTCTTGCCGGATTCGATGGCATGGACGCGGGCGGCGTTGGACATATTCTCGTCCACCATCTCCACGACGCCCAGCGCCGCCATTTCCGCGCTGAGGCCCAGCTTGTCGCCGACGTCGGCGGCGAGTGCTGCGCGGGCGGGTTCGGGGTGTAGGCGCAGATTGCCGCCGGCGAAGCGCGCCGGATCGTAGCGGCCGAGGGTGAGGTTGGCGTCGGTCACCGCGGGATGCGTGCCGCCGCGCCCGTAGCAGGCCGGGCCGGGATCGGCGCCCGCGCTCTCCGGGCCGACGCCGATGCGGCCCAACCCATCGACATGGGCGAGCGAGCCGCCGCCGGCGCCGATCTCCACCATCTCGATCACGGGGATGCGCAGCGGCAGGCCGGAGCCCTTGCGGAAGCGCCCGACGCGGGCGACCTCGAAGCTACGCGAGGTCTGCGGCTTGAAATGGTCGATCAGGCAGATCTTCGCCGTGGTGCCACCCATGTCGAAGGAGAGCACGTGGTCTAGCCCGCATTCCCTAGCGATATGGGCGGAGAAGATGGCGCCACCGGCGGGGCCGGATTCCACCAGGCGGATCGGGTAGCGGCAGGCGGTGTCGATGGTGGTGAGGCCGCCGCCCGACAGCATCAGAAAGATCGGCGCGGTGAGGCCGCGCTCGCGCAGCCCGGATTCGAGGCGCTTGAGGTAGCTCGCCATCAGCGGCTGCACATAGGCGTTGGCGGAGGTGGTGGAGAAGCGCTCCCACTCCCGCATTTCCGGCGACACGTCGGACGACAGCGAAATCGGCACATCCGGCAAAGCGGCGGCCAGGATGTCGCGCACCCGGCGCTCATGGGCGGGGTTGACGAAGCTGTGCAGCAGGCCGACGGCGATGCTTTCCACCCCCTCGCGCTGCACCACCGGCACCAGGGCGCGCACGGCGGCCTCATCGAGCGGCAGGATAACCTGTCCCTCATTGTCCAGCCGCTCCGGCACGGTGAGGCGGAGATGGCGGGGCACCAACGGCTCGGGTAGCACAATGTTGAGATCGTACTGGTCGTAGCGGCTCTCATTGCCCATCGCCAGCACGTCACGGAAGCCTTGCGTGGTGATCAGCGCGGTGCGGGCGCCTTTGCGCTCGATGATGGCGTTGGTGGCGAGCGTGGTGCCGTGCAGCAGGATGGCAATGTCCGCGGCCGCGACTCCGGCGGCTTTCAAGATCGCATCGGTGCCGGTGATGACGCCCTGTTCGGGCGCGGATGGCGTGGTCAGCACCTTGATGGTGGTGCGTTTGCCGTCATGCTCGAGGGCGAGGTCGGTGAAAGTGCCGCCGATATCGACGGCAAGGCGGGCGGATGAAGAGGAAGCCATTGGGGTCTTTCGATGAGTCGGAAGGTGCCAGTCAATCGGCAGAGCTGTCCGGTGGCAAGGGATCGTTTGTCGGCAGCATGGACCGACCGGCTATCTGCAGGCTAGTCTCGCCCTGGGAGGAATGGATGGGCCAACCTAGATCGAACCTGAAGAACATGTTGATCGCTCTGCCGTTTGTGCTCGTCAGCGTGCTACCAGCGGTGGGAGCGATTTATGTCGTGGGCTCCGAAGTACCGCGACTGATTGTTGAAATGCGGCATCGCCATGAATTTGAGCCAACGAGATCGTTGAAGGTGACGCAATACCGTTGCACGAACCACTACATGCTGGTGATTCCGGCGCTGGGGTTATGCACGGTGCGCTATGCCCCCGCAGCCGGTTCGGACGAGACCGAACTGAGCTACACTTGGCTCGGCCGGGCGCCGGCCGGGCCGATTCGGCTACGCCAATTGCGTAGCGACCCGGGGATTGTGACAACCGACGTCTCGCTTGAGACGTTTGGCCGGCAGGCCGCCGCAATGCTACCGTTGGCGATTTTCGGTGCCCTGATGGCGTGTTTTTCGTCCCTGGGGCTCTACGTGGTTGCCAAGGAGCTGTGGAGCGAGTGGAGCCGGCGCCGGGCGCCAATCACCCATAAACCAGATTCGGCAACCACATCGCAATCCCCGGAAAAATCGACAGAATCACCACCGCCACCGCCATCAGCGCCACGAACGGCAGCGTCCCCCAAATAATCGCCCCGAGCCCGATATCGGGCGCAATCCGATTCAGCACGAATATATTGAGCCCCACCGGCGGATGGATCAGCCCCATCTCCATCACCACCACCATAATGATGCCGAACCACACGAGATCGAACCCCGCGGCGCGCAGCGGCGGCAGAATGATCGGCGCCGTCATCAGAATGATCGACACCGGCGGCAGGAAAAACCCCAGCACCACCACCAGCAGCAGAATCGCCGTCAGCAACAGCCATTTCGAGAGATGCAGCGAGACGATCCACCCCGCCGCCCCCTGACTAATGTGCAGATAGCTCATCACGTAACTATAGAGCAGCGACATCCCGATGATCATCAGCAGCATGCCGCTTTCGCCAAGCGTCCCGGTGAAAATCGGCTTGAGATCTGACAGCCGCCACGCCCCGTATACCACCGCGATCAGCGCCAGCGCCATTACCGCACCCAGCCCCGCCGTCTCCGATGGCGTCGCAATCCCGCTGTAAAGCGCAAACATCACGCCCGTAAGCAGCACCAGAAACGGCATCACCCGCGGAAGGGCCGCAAACTTCTCGCGCAGCGTAAACCGCTCCTCGCGCAGAATTTCGCTCCCAGTATCCTGCGTCAGCGCGCGCCGATATTCCGTCCGCCAATGCATCATCGCATACATCGAAAACAGCAGCACCAGCAGCAGTCCCGGCCCGATCCCGGCCAGGAACAACCGTCCCAGCGACTGCTCGGCTCGCACCGCATACAGGATCAACACGATCGAGGGTGGCAGCAAAATACCGAGCGTCCCGCCCGCCGCCACCAGCCCGGCCGCGAACCCCGGCGAATAGCCGCGCTTGCGCATCTCCGGAATCCCCGAGGACCCGATCGCCGAACAGGTCGCCGGCGACGACCCCGCCATCGCCGCGAACAAACCGCAGGCCAGCACCACCGCTACACCCAGCCCGCCGGGGATGCGATGCAACCAGGTGTGCAGCGCGTCGTAAAGATCCTTCCCGGCGCGGGATTTGCCGATCGCCGCCCCCTTCAGGATGAACAGCGGAATGGTGAGCAGCGTGATGCTCGCCAACTCCTCGTAGACGTTCTGCGCAATGGTATCCACCGAGGCGGCCGGCATGAACCCCATCATGAACAGCACCGCCACGCCCCCCAACGCGAAGGCGATCGGGATGCCGGAGAACAGCGCCGCGATTGTCGCCGCGCCATACATCAGCCCGATCTGCAACGTGCTCATACCCGCGGTCCCTTGATCGCCTGCAACGCCTGCTGGGCCGCCAGCAGCGCCATCCCCGCGGCCATGCAGCCATAGGGAATCCACAACGGCGAGCCCCAGGCCGATGGCGTCGTCTGCCCCTCCTCCCAGGCCTCGGTAAACATCTGGAAGCTCTTGGCCGCGAAATAGGCGCAAAACACGAAGGCACACGCATCTGCAAGCCGCCGCCGCACCCGATCCACCCCGCGCGGCAGAATCTCGCCCAGCGCATCGATCGCCACATGCCCGCGCCGCGCCTGCGTCCAGGCGGCGGAGGCGAATGTGGCGCCGATCAGCAGCATCGCCGACAACTCATCCTGCCAGTCCGATGGAATGGCGAGAAAATACCGCCCGATCACCTCCCAAGTCAGAATCAACCCGGCCGCCGCAATGGCGAGCGAAGACGCCACCGCCATCATGCCATTCGCCGCCGTCACCACGCGCTGAATGGCCCCGGTCACGCCGACAAGCGGCACATCTGCCGGCGGCGGACCGGCGGAAGCGGCCGCGTCGATGCCCTGCGCCATCAGGC
>CAIYPH010000083.1 GCA_903928045.1 uncultured Rhodospirillales bacterium | reverse complement strand
CGAGCGCAAGCTGCTCAACGAGATCGCGAGCCTCGGTCTGCCCACCCGGATGTAATGCCCGCGGGCCTGTTGCGGCCGGGGGCGCGGCCCCATCTCTGCGGCATCACACGGCGAGGGTTGAATGGCACGATTGATCGCATGGGCCGTGTTGCTGCTCGCCGCCACTTCCCCGCCGGCTGCGGCGGGGGTGTATGATTTCACCCAGCGCCACGGCGCGATCGGCTTCAAGATCGGCCATTTCGGGCTGTTCACCTCCGAGGGTGGCTTCGAGCGGTTCAGCGGCCACCTCATGGTCGACCCGGCGCGGCTCGAGGACACCAAGGTCGAGGTGACGATCGACGCCGCCTCGGTGGCCATCGCCGTCCCGGAGGCGGCGGCGATGTTGCGCGCGCCTGACTACTTCGACGTCGACCGCCACCCCGGCATCTCCTTTCGCGGCATGGCGGTGGAACGGCGTGATGACACCCATTTCTATCTGCGCGGGCAGCTGTGCCTGCGCGGGGTGACGCGCGAGCAGACGCTGGAGATCACCGTGGTGGACCGCCACGCCGATGGCGCCGGCGAGGTGGCCGACGTGGTGGTGGCGGGGGAGTTGTCGCGCGGCGCCTTCGGCATGGTGGCCGACCGCAGCTTCATCGAGGATACGGTGACGCTGCGGATCCTCATGCGCATCCGTATCGCGGGCGGCAATGGCGGCTGAATGGCGACCGGCGCAGCGCTGGCTGCATTGGGTGACCGCTGTATTGGTGACAGCGGGGTTCGCGCTGGCCTGGGTGATGACCGCAATTCCGTTCCGGCAGCTCGCGCTGAAATTCTGGCTCTACCAGGCGCATAAGTCGATCGGGGTTCTGGTGCTGCTCGCGGTGGTGGCGCGGCTGGTGCTGCTCGCCCGCCATGGCCGGCCGCCATCGGCGTTGACCGCCCGCGCGGCGCGATGGGCGGCGGTGGGGCACTGGGCGCTGTATGCGCTGCTGCTGATCGTGCCCGTCCTCGGCTACCTCACCGCCGACACGGCGGCCTTGCCGATCCCGACGCTGTTCCTCGGCCTGCTGAAGCTGCCACCGCTGCTGGAGCGCGACCCAGCGCGGTTCGCGGTGCTGGTGGTGCTGCACCGCGCGGCCGCCGTGGCGCTCGTTGGCCTGGCGCTCGGCCACGCCGGGATGGCGCTGCGCCACCGCACGGCTGGATGGTTTGGCCGTATAGGGGGGGGCAGGTGAGCGAAGGAAGGGTGTTCTTTTTGTGAACAAAAAGAACCAAAAAAACTTTCCATTCCATCGTTGCCGTTGGCTTGCCTCCCCGGATGGTTGGGAGCGGTACACACCAAATGAGTGAAAGTTTTTTGCTTCTTTTTTTCAAAAATGAAGCGCTTGCGTCCTCCCCCGCTGGGACCGAACGGCCGATTGGCGCAACACTCCGCCCATACCCACCCCCCGCAAGGAGTCACGTCATGGAAATCCGCAATCTCGGGAAATCCGGCCTGCGCGTTTCGGCCATCGGCCTCGGCTGCAACAACTTCGGCGCCCGCATCAACCTCGAGCAGACCCGCGCGGTGATCCATAAGGCGTTCGACCTCGGGATCACACTGTTCGACACCGCCGACGTCTATGGCGAGCGCGGCGGCTCGGAGACCTGCATGGGCCAGGTGATGGGTGACCGGCGCAAGGACATCGTGCTGGCGACCAAGTTCTGCATGCCGATGGGCGACGGCGACGACATGAAGGGCGCCTCGCGCCGCTACATCATGTCCGCCGTCGAGGCGAGCCTGAAGCGCCTCAAGACCGATTGGATCGACCTCTACCAGCTCCACAACATCGACCCGCTGACCCCGATCGAGGAGACGCTGCGCGCGCTCGACGATCTCGTGCGCTCCGGCAAGGTGCGCTATGTCGGCTGCTCGAACCTGCCGTCGTGGCAGGTGGTGGAGGCGGCCTGGACCGCGAAGTCGATGGGGCTGAACGCCTTCGTCTCCTGCCAGGACGAGTATTCGCTGGTGAAGCGCGAGGCCGAGCGCGAGCTGATGCCGGCCGCCCGCGCCTATGGGCTCGGCCTGCTGCCCTATTTCCCGCTCGCCTCTGGCCTGCTCACCGGGAAGTATCGCCGCAACGCGCCGATGCCGGAGAATTCGCGCCTGACCACCACCGCGCGCCTGGCCGACCGCTATCTGACGGATCGCAACTGGCAGATCGCCGAGAAGCTGATCGACTACGCCGAAAGCCGCGGCCACACCGCGCTCGAACTCGCCTTCTCCTGGCTGCTGGCCAAGGCGCCGGTGGCGAGCGTGATCGCGGGGGCGACCAAGCCCGAGCAGCTTGAGCAGAACGTCAAGGCCGGTGACTGGAAGATGACGGCCGAGGAACTCGCCGAAATCGACCGCATCAGCGCCGCCTGATCCTTCCGCGGGGCCAGGCACCGGCAGGGCCCCGCAGCTTCCTCCAACGATTGAAGACCATCGCCATGACCGACACGCCGCCTGACCGTCTTTCCAATGACCCGCGCAGCCCGTTTTTCAAGCAGGATATCCTCGCCCGCGGAATCGGCGTGCGCTTCAAGGGAGTGGAGCGCACCAATGTCGGCGAGTACTGCGTGAGCGAGGGCTGGGTGTCCCTGCCGGTCGGCAAGACGGTTGATCGCCGGGGATTTCCGATGCTGATGCGCCAAAAGGGGCCGGTCGAGGTGTGGTTTCTCGACGCGCCGCCGGCCGATCACGCGGATGTGCAGGAATAGTTAAATCTTCAGCATGAGCAATTGACGGCATACCGGGGAAGGACGAAAATAGGGGCACTAATAATAAGCCCGGATTTCCCGGATGACATCGTTTTTTCTTGTACCCCCGCGCCGAATCAGTCATGAATATCAGAGGGTTACGCCGGGATTGGAATCGCGAGGAT
>CAIYPH010000082.1 GCA_903928045.1 uncultured Rhodospirillales bacterium | reverse complement strand
GGATAAAAAGTTTTTTGCTTCTTTTTTTTCAAAAAAGAAGCGCTTGCTTCCCCTCCCTCACGCCACTTGCACCGGACGGCCGGGTTGCGCATTTTGCCATGCAGCAGGACGCAGCGGTACGGAGCCGCTGCCGAGGAAGTTGAGGGTTTCATGGACGGTGGCAGCGACTCGCGGCGGATTACGATCCACACATCGGCGGATTTCGCCCCGATGCGCGCGGCCGGGCGCCTCGCCGCGGCGACGCTCGACATGATCGGCCCGCATGTCCGCCCGGGCATCACCACCGGCGAGCTCGATCGCATTTGCCACGACTTCATGCGCGACCATAACGCGGTGCCGGCGGCGCTGAATTACCGCGGCTACCCCAAATCGGTGTGCATCTCCATCAACCACGTCGTCTGCCACGGCATCCCCGGCGAGCGGCGGCTGGAGGAGGGGGATATCCTCAATATCGACGTGACCCCCATCCTCGATGGCTGGTACGGCGATGCCAGCCGCATGTACTGCGCTGGCCCGCCCTCCACCAAGGCGCGCAACCTCATCGAGGTAACGCATGAGGCGATGATGCGCGGCATCGCGGCGGTGAAGCCGGGCAACACCTTCGGCGATATCGGCCACGCCATCCAGGCCTATGTCGAGGCCAACCGCTACACCGTGGTGCGCGATTTCTGTGGCCACGGGCTCGGCCGCGTGTTCCACGCGCCGCCCAACGTGCTGCATTTCGGCCGCAAGGGCGAAGGCCCGGTGCTGAAGCCCGGCATGTTCTTTACCATCGAGCCGATGGTGAACGCCGGCAAACCCGACGTGAAAATCCTCGATGACGGCTGGACCGCGGTCACGCGGGACCGCAGCCTCTCCGCCCAGTTCGAGCACACCGTGGCGGTGACCGACACGGGGGTGGAGATCTTCACCCTCTCACCCACCGGGCTCGACAAGCCGCCCTATCCCGGCGAGTAGGCACGATGGGCGAGCCCCGCATCACCGTCGAGAAGCTCCGCTTCAACGACACCGACATGCTCGGCCACATCAACAACACCATGTATTCGGTGGCGCTCGAGGCCGGACGGGTGGAGTTGGTGAAGGAGGCCGGGCTGCTCGATATCGCACGCGGCCATGGCGTGGTGATCGCGCGCATCGAACTCGATTTCCTGCGCGAGATGAACTGGCCGGGCGAGGTGCGTTGCGAGACGGTGGTGCACAAGCTCGGCAACAAGTCCTTCCAGCTGCGCCAACATCTCGTCCACGCCGGCGAAATCTGCGCCCGCGCCCATACCGTGCTGACCACCTTCGACATGGCGACCCGCAAGGCGGTTCCGCTCACCGAGGAATGGCGCGCGGCGCTCGAGCGCTGGTATCTGCCAGAGTTCTGACGCTTAGGGTTTGAATTCCATCCGCGTCGGGATGCAGGCGCCACGCACCTCGTCGCAGACGCCAAGCTCGACACCCCTGATGTCGCGACCCGCTAGCGCGATCCGCAGGCCATGCTCCATGTCCGGCGCGAGCGCGGCGAGGCACATGGAGCCATCGGCAAACTGCAGTTCCAGGCCAAGCTCCGAGTTGATGGTGAACTTGGCATCGAGCGTCCAGACCATCAGCGCGCCGCCCTCCTGGGCGCCGGCGACCCCATAGGCGCGGGAATGCGCCGCGGGCGGCGGCGCGGCGAGCCGGCTGGCGGCCTGGCACTGGGGAAGCTCCGGCGTTGCGGCGAGCCGCGGCGGCACAGTCGCGCAGGCGGCAATGGAGAGAACGACGAGCAGCGCCCCCGCCCGGATCACGCCACCCCCGCGGCGGCCCGGATCGCCGGCACCATCACCTTCTCCCAATCCGGCAGCCCCCACGCGCCGGCCAGATAGGTGCGCCCCTTCACCAGGCCGAAAAGCGGCGTCACCAGGAAAACATCGTGATCCTCCAGCGCGTCCCGCACCCAGCGCGTGTCAGCCGGCCAGGTCTCCGGCCGTCCGGAGCCGAACTTGATGGAGCGCGAATGCAGATGCACCACGCGCAGCCGCGCCCGTGCCGCCGAGCTTTCGAAGGCCGGCTCCTTGTCGCGATGCCATTGGAAGCAGGACGGACAGTCGGGCGCGGTGACGACATAGAGGATCGGCGCCTCGGCCGGCAGCCGTTGCTCCCGCTCCAGCGCCGGGCCGGCGGCGTAGCGCGGCGGAAACACGCCGTCCGGCCCCTGCTCGACGCTTGCGCATCCTGCCAGGGTCAACGGTGCGGTGAGCGCCGCCAGCAGCGTTGTGCGGCGGGTGATGATGGTGGCCATGCGCGTCTGCACTCCCGGAACCTTGCGGCAAGCATAGCCTGGAACGGCGGGCGAATGAAACCCGCCGGCCTAGCGCGCCGCCGCGCTGAACGTCCGCGCCCGTGCCGCCCCGATCCGGGTCGTGATCGCGGCGAGGCTGTAACTGTCGTCCTCAAGCGCGGCGAGGCGCCCCGCGAGCATCCCGGCCACGTTGGCCGCCGCCGGACCGCCGGTGATGCTGCGCCCCGCGATGTTGCCGGCGGGGTCCAGCGCGGCGGCGACCACATCCGCCGGCAAGGCAAGCGTGAGGCCGAAATGCGCCAAGGCGGCGGACTCCAGTTCGGCCGAGGTGATCGAGGTCGCCGGGCGTTCGGCGGCGATCGCCTCGGCCACCACGCTGGCCACCACATTATGCGCCATGCGGAAGGAGAGGCCGGTTTCGCGCACGATCACATCGGCAAGTTCGGTGGCCGTGCCGTAGCCGATCTCGGCCATGTGGGGGTGACCTGGCCGAAACCGTATCTCGCCGGCCGTGACCAATTGGTCCGGCTCAAGGCGCATACCGAAGTCATGACGGGGAAAGTGTGATGCGAGTACAGCTC
>CAIYPH010000081.1 GCA_903928045.1 uncultured Rhodospirillales bacterium | reverse complement strand
CTGATTTTCTGCAACCGCAAATCCGAGGTGGACATCCTCTACAAGTCCCTCTCGAAGCATAAATTCAGCGTCGGCGCCCTGCATGGCGACATGACGCAGTCCGTCCGCTTCTCCACGCTCGAGAAGTTCAAGGCCGGCGAGCTGCGCCTGCTCTGCTGCTCCGACGTCGCGGCCCGCGGCATCGACATCGGCGGGCTGAGCCACGTCTTCAATTTCGACGTGCCGCACCACGCCGAGGATTACGTCCATCGCATCGGCCGCACCGGGCGTGCCGGCCGCGAGGGCCGCGCCTTCACCATCGCCAGCCCGGATGACCGGCTCGCGGTGGAGGCGGTGGAGAAGCTGACCGGCCACGCCATTCCGCGCATCGTCATCCCCGGGCTCGACCCCGTCGAGTGGTCCGAGGGCGATGGCCGCCGCCGCGGCCGTGGCGGCAAAGCCCCGGTCCGTGGCCGTGGAGCCAAGGCGCCCGCGCGCGAATCGGCCCGCGAGACGCCGCGCCCCGAACCCGTCGCCGAGGAAGCCGCTCCGGTTGCCCGCGCCGAACGGCCGGAGCGCCCGGTGCGCGCCCGCCGCATCCCCCGCGCCCAGGCCCCCGCCGCCGATTACGTGGCGCCCGAGACGATGGAGCAGCCCGATCTGCCCCCCGTTCCCGCGCCCGCCTACACGGCACCGATGGACGCGATCCCCATCCCGCCGCGCCCGGAACGCGCCCCCCGGCGTGACGACAGCCGCCGCGAGGAATTCCGCCGCGATCGCGACGAGCGCCGTCCGCGCGGCCGCCGCGATGATGATCTCGGCCCGTCCGTGCTCGGCTTCGGCGATGATGTGCCGGCTTTCATGCTGATCCCCGCCCGCGCCAAGCGCCACGCGGCTACCCACGAGGACATGGAGACCACCCCATGAACGTCATCTCCCCCACCAGCCGCAAGGGCAAGCTCGGCCCGTTCAAGTGGGACGACGCCCTGCTGATCGAGGATCAGCTGACCGAGGACGAGCGCGCCATTCGCGACGCCGCCCACGATTACTGCCAGGAAAAACTATTCCCGCGCGTGCTCATGGCCAACCGCAATGAGCATTTCGACCGCGAGATCATGAACGAATTCGGCGAAATGGGCTTCCTCGGCGCCACGCTGTCGAGCCATGGCTGCGCCGATGTCGGCTACGTCGCCTACGGGCTGATCTCCCGCGAGGTCGAGCGCGTCGATTCCGGCTATCGCAGCGCCTTCTCGGTGCAGTCCTCGCTGGTGATGTATCCGATCTACGCCTTCGGCAACGAGGCGACCAAGGACAAGTACCTGCCCAAGCTGCGCACCGGCGAATATGTCGGCTGCTTCGGCCTCACCGAGCCGGATGGCGGCTCCGACCCCGGCTCCATGCGCACCCGCGCCAAAGCCGTCGATGGCGGCTACCTGCTGAACGGCAACAAGACCTGGATCAGCAACGCCCCGATCGCCGACGTGTTCGTGGTCTGGGCCAAGGATGATGCTGGCGACATCCGCGGCTTCGTGCTCGAAAAGGGCATGCCGGGCCTCACCGCGCCAAAGATCGAGGGCAAGTTCAGCCTGCG
>CAIYPH010000080.1 GCA_903928045.1 uncultured Rhodospirillales bacterium | reverse complement strand
CATGGTGCGGACCACCTCGCTGACCACCGTGCCGCCGCGCGTGGCGGTCTCGCTGGCCGAGGCGGCGAGCTTGTTCGCCTGCTGGGCGTTGTCGGCGTTCTGGCGGACGGTGCTGGTCAGTTCCTCCAGGCTGGCCGAGGTTTCCTCGAGCGAGGAGGCCTGCTCCTCGGTGCGCTGGGAGAGGTCGGTGTTACCCATGGCGATCTCGCGGGCGGCGACCGAGATGGTGCCGCAGCTTTCCGCCATGGTGGCGAGCACGCCGGAAAGCGTGTCGAGCAGGCCGTTCAGGCCGCCGCAAAGCGTGCCGATTTCGCCGGACTTGCCGGTCATGTCGATGCGCTGGCTGAGGTCATTGCCCTGCGCCGCCTGCACGATCTCCTGGGTCTCGGCCACCGCGCGCTTGAGGGCATCCGAGGCCTCGATCTGCGCCGTCACGTCGGTGGCATATTTCACTACCCGGAAGGCGCGGCCGCCCTGGTCAAGCACCGGGTTGTAGCTGGCCTGGATCCAGACCTCGCGGCCATCCTTGGCGATCCGCTTGTAAACGCCGGCATCGTATTCACCGCGCCCGAGCTTGTCCCAGAAGGCCTTGTATTCCGCCGTGCCGCGCTGACCGGGCTCCACAAACATGGAATGATGCTGGCCGACGATCTCCTCCAGCCGGTAGCCAAGCGTGGCGAGGAAATTGCCGTTCGCCCTCAGGACGCGCCCATCCAGGCTGAATTCGATCACCGCCTGGGACCGGTCGATTGCGGCGAGCTGGCCCTGCTGGGTGCGCAGCTCCGTCACGTCCATCCATTCCAGTATGTTGCCGTCATAGACACCGGCCTCATCGTGGCTGGCGCTGACGTTGAGGGCGAACTTGAGGTCGCCCACCGTGATGTCGGTGCGGAACGGCAGCTTCGATTCATCAGCCAGCATGCGGCGCTGATGGCGGGGGTCGCGATGAAAGGTATCGATGTTCATCCCCACGATATGCTGGGCATCGAAGCCGGGCCACAGCTTGCGAAAATTGTCCTGGTTGCGCATCAACAGCTCGCGGGTGGTGCGGTTGACGCCGGTGACGACGAAATCGCGGTCGACCGTCATCACCGCCACCGAGATGTTGTCGAGCGCCTCCCGCGCGCGGCGGCCGAGTACCTCCTGCCGGGTGGCCGCGGTGACGTCCCGCGCAAGCACCAGCATGCAGACCGACCCCTCGTCGGCCATCACCGGGATGCCGATGAGATCCAGCATGACCGTCGCGCCATTGGCGCCAGCATGCCGGAGCCGGGCCTCGGCAGGTTCCCCGCGGCCGATCTGGCCGGCAAAATCCCGCGCGGCCTGGCTCTTGCCTTCCGCCTCCACCAGCAGCGCCGCATACGGCCGTCCGCGCACCCCCTCCTCGGTGAGGCCGAGCAGGGCGCAGAACCTGTCATTCGCGGCGGCCACGCAGCCGTCCCGGGTCAGCTCGAACATTGGCTGATGCTGGGCAAGCGCCTCAAGCACCAACTGCTGATGGCGGACAGCGGCACGGCGGTCGCGCGCGGCGCGACGATCGGAGAAGCCGGGGATCAGGGACTGTAGGCTGCGTTGAACGAACATGACATGCCTTCCGGTGCGTCAGGCGTTGAAGGAAACGATCGCGGGCAGAGCCGCATCGGCGGGGAAATTGAGGAGTTGGTCGAGCGAGACGAGGGCGACCATCCCGCGGTCAAGCGGCACGAGACCGGCGAGCAGGCTTTCAGGCCCGTCATTGCCGACGTCAGGCACCGGGCGAATATCGGCCGGCGAAATCGCGATGATGTCGGAGACGGCATCGACCAGGAGCCCGGCGGTGCGGCTGCCGGTCTGGATGATCACCACGACATGCATCGCCGTCGGCTCGGTCGCGCCCTGGCCGAAGCGTGCGCGCAGATCGAGAATCGGCACGATGAT
>CAIYPH010000079.1 GCA_903928045.1 uncultured Rhodospirillales bacterium | reverse complement strand
GCCGCCGCCGCCGCCGGCCTGGTTCGCCGGATCGCCCGCGCCGCCGGCGCCGCCCATGCCGCCGCCGCCGCCGAAGGTGCCGGGTACGCCGTTGCCGCCGATGGCCTGGTCATTGAGGAAGGAGACGTTGTCGAGCGTGACGCTGCCGGACGCGCCGACGAAGAGGCCGCCGCCGAAGCCGCCGCCGCCGCCGCCGCCAGGCCCGCCATCGCCGCCAGACGCGGTCATGTTGGCGATCGTCAGATTCTGGATGGAGACGGTGCCGTAGTAGTCGAACAGCCCGCGCGTCATGCTGTCGCCGTTGAGGGTGTTCCCGTTGCCGACGATGGTGAGGGTGTCGTTGGGGATGAGATGCAGCGCGGCCGGATCAGCGGCGAAGGAGAGGATGCCGGAGGGCGGCGCGATGGAGATGGTGTAGGCGGTGCGGCCGCCGGTGCTGGTGAGCGATTGGGTGTCGATCGAGAGAATCGCAGCGTCCCATTCGGACTCGGTGGTGACGGTCACGGTTGGCTTTACGGTCACGGAACCCGACATTGCTCGCCTCTGATCTTTGCTTTGCGGGCAGTCTAGCGATTATCCGGCCAAAGAATGAAGTAGAAAATTGCGCGCGCAGGATGATCGCGGTGGCGTTGTGCTACAGGATATTGGCCGCCTTCGGCGCCACCGCAGCCACCGCGTTGGCGTTCCTCAGGTTCGCCAGCGTCAGCGTGATGTCGCATTAAAGGCCCTTATGGACGAACAGTCCGGGCGCGATGGTCAGCGGTTCACCTGTCGCCGGACTGAGGCCCAGCCCATCGACCTGCCGCACGGCCGCGACAGCCACACGATCCCGCTTGATGGGGGTGACTCGCAACGCGAACCCGGTCTAAGCTGCACACCCGGGTTCATCACAGTGAAAGAGGCGCATCATGTCGCTCACCAATACTCCCGATCCAGAGGCGCGTGCCAAGGTTGTCAAGCAGGATCTTGACAGCGTCCTGCACCCGATCGTGCAGCATCGCGCGCTGGAGAAGGCGCAGCTCGTCATCACCGGCGGCCAGGGCTCGACCATCGTCGACGCCGATGGCTCCACCTACCTCGATGCCATGGCTGGCCTGTGGTGCGTGAACATCGGCTATGGCCGCACCGAGCTCGCGCAGGTCGCCGCCGAGCAGATGCAGCAGATTGCCTATTACCCGCACACCGCGATGAACCTGCCCGCCGCCCAGCTTGGCGAGCAGATCAACGGCCTGATGGGCGGCGGCTATCACACCTACTTCGTGAACTCGGGCTCCGAGGCCAACGAGGCTGGCTTCAAGATCGCCCGCCAGTACGCCAAGCACGAATTCCCCGGCCAGTTCCGCTTCAAGACGATCAGCCGCCAGTATGCCTATCACGGCACCACGCTGGCGACGCTGGCCGCCGGTGGCATGGGCGACCGAAAGGTGAAGTTCGAGCCGTACGCCGGTGAGTTCACCCATGTGGTGGCGCCGACCTGCTATCGCTGCCCGCTTGGCCTGACCTATCCGTCCTGCGAAGTGGCTTGCGCCAAGGCGTTCGAGAGCGCCATTCTCGGCGAGGGCCCGAACACGGTGGCCGAAGTGATCGTCGAGCCGATCATGTCCGGCGTCGGCATCGCGGTGCCGCCGGATGAGTATCACCCCATGGTTGAGGCGATCTGCCGCAAGTATGACGTGCTGCTGCACGTCGACGAGGTGATCAACGGCTTCGGCCGCACCGGCAAGATGTTCGGCCACCAGCACTACGGCATCAGCCCGGACATCATGGCCGTCGCCAAGGGCATCGTCTCGGCCTACCTGCCGATCGCCGCCACCATCGTGAAGAACCGCGTGTTCGAGAGCTTCCTGGGCGAAGTCGCCGAGGAGAAGCAGGTCATGCAGGTCAACACGTATGGCGGGCATCCGGTTTCGGCCGCGGTCGCGGTGCGCAACATCGAGATCATGCTCGAAGAGAAGCTGCCGCAGCGCGCCGCCGAGATGGGCGCCTACCTGATGGCCGGCTTCAAGGAGCGCCTGTGGAAGCACGGCATCGTCGGTGACATCCGCGGCAAGGGCCTGCTGATCGGCATTGAACTGGTGACGGACCGTGAGAGCAAGGTGCAGCTCCCCTCGGCCCTGGTGCAGGGCGTGGTGAACTTCTGCCGCAGCAACGGCGTCATCGTCGGGCGTTCCGGCGGCGGCGTGCGCCACTCCAACACCATCACCTTCTCGCCCCCGCTGGTGATCACCCGCAGCGAGTGCGACACGCTGATCGACGTGATGGACAAGGCGCTGGCGATGACGGTGG
>CAIYPH010000078.1 GCA_903928045.1 uncultured Rhodospirillales bacterium | reverse complement strand
GGCTCGGTGACCGGCAGGCCGGCGCCGATCGCGGCGGCCATCGGCTCCTCGATGAGGAACACCTTGCGCGCGCCGGCGCTCTCCGCGCTCTCCTGGATGGCGCGGCGCTCGACGGCGGTGGAGCCGGAGGGCACGCAGACGATGATCAGCGGCGAGGCGAAGCCGCGGCGGTTGTGCACCTTGCGGATGAAGTGCTTGATCATCTCTTCCGCCACCTCGAAATCGGCGATGACGCCGTCGCGCAGCGGGCGAATGGCCTGGATATTGCCAGGGGTGCGGCCGAGCATCTGCTTGGCCTCCTCGCCGACGGCAAGGACCTGCTTCTTGCCGCGGACATCGGCGATCGCCACCACTGAAGGTTCGTCGAGCACGATGCCGCGCCCCTTCACGTAGACGAGCGTATTGGCCGTGCCGAGATCGATGGCCATGTCGGCGGACATGAAGCCGAGGAGACGAGAAAACATGTTTTGAACCCTGTTGGCCGTCGCGCGGGTGAGCGGGAGGGCTTAACTCCGCGCGACGGGAGGGGCAAGGGGCAACCGGCGCCCGGCTGCCCCGCCAAATGGCTCAGGCCGCGGCGGCGGCGCAGAGGCGGACGTACATCGTCTCGAGCAGGTGCCCGCGGAGCGCCACCGCGATCTCGTCGAGCGACGGGGTCTCGGCAAGCCGGGCGCGGGCGTAGAGGCGAACCTCCTCAAGGGTTGGGACATGCGGCAGGTCGACCTCGCTCCAGAACACCTCGGCCTGCTCCTTGGCCGAGACCAGCCGCCCCTTCAGCTCCACCCAGCCTGGCGTGCGGCTGAGGCGATCGATCGCCTGGCCGGCCAGCGCCTCGATGGGGAAGGACGCGGCGAGCTGGGCCGCTACCTTGTCGATTACGTGCCGCCCCAGCCGGGCCTCGCCACGGATGACCGCCGCCGGCGGGCTGCGCAGGTCCCACACCAAGCCGACCCAGGAGAGGGAGCGGAGCACGTAGTAGGTGAAGTCATATTCCCACCAGCGGAAGCCCTGGCGGGCCGAGGCTTGATAGGCGTGGTGGTTATTGTGCCAGCCTTCGCCGAAGGTCAGCAGCGCGAGCAGCCAGTTGTTGCGCGAGTGGTCACCCGTGACGTAGCGCTGGCGGCCGGCGACATGGGCCAGGGAGTTGATTCCGAAGGTCGCATGCCAGACCGCCACCGTGCTCCAGCAGAAGCCGACCACCAGCCCGCTCCAGCCCAGCGCCAGCCAGCTGGCGGTGCCGAGCACGATCGCGGGCAGATAGGGGTGGCGGTCGAGCCAGCGCAATTCCGCAAAACGGGCGAGATCGGGCACCGCGCCCTCCTCGGTGAGGTCATTCTGCGGCACGAAGATCCAGCCGAGATGGGCATAGAGGAAGCCGCGGCGCACCGGGGAATGCACGTCCAGCTCGGTGTCGGCGTGGTGGTGATGGCGGCGGTGCTTGGCGGCCCACCAGAGGATGCCACGCTGGGCCGAGCTTTGCGCCAGGACTGCGAGTACGAACTGGAAGGCGCGGCTGGTGCGGAAGGCGCGATGGGAGAAATAGCGGTGATATCCGGCCGTCACGGCGAACATGCGCAGCCCGTAGAGCCCGATCGCGAGCAGCACCGCGGATTGGTCGATCCCGGTCCATATCGCGGCGAAGCAGGCGAGGTGGACCACCAGGAAGGCGGTCGCCGAAGGATAGGAGATGTCGTCCGCCGGCCCGTTCGGGTGGGTGGTCATGCTGGATTCCTGCTGAAATGCTTGGCCGGCGCCGCGAAAGCGGGCCAGTGCCTGTCTCAAATGAGCGAGCGCGGCGCCATATCGCGGAATTGGTACGACAATATCAAGGGAAATCGCCGGGTTAGCGCCGCAGCACCATGAAGGCGGCCATCAGCATCAGCGCCATGCCGCCGGCCTCCAGCAGGTCAACCCGCTCAGAGAGGACCAGGATGCCGGCGCCCACCGAGATCACCGGCGAGATGAAGGCGTAGGAGCCGGTGCGGCTGGCACCCCAGTCGCGCACGAGGATGAAATAGATCGTGGTGGCGGCCAACGAGCCGGCAAACACCATGAAGGCCCAGGCAAGCCAGGCGTTCAGCCCCCAATTTCCGGTGATCACCGCGCCCACTCCGGGCTCGACGGCAATCGAGATCACCAGCAGCGTGATCCCGCCGAGCAGATTGGTGGTGGAGGCG
Source organism: uncultured Rhodospirillales bacterium (assembly GCA_903928045.1). The sequence continues at coordinate 3,181 of CAIYPH010000078.1, read as the reverse complement.
AGCACCGCCGGCGGCAGGCTGCGCATCAGCGGGCGCGACAGCACCGAGCCGAGGCAATAGCTGAGATTGCCGATCGTGATACCGATCGCCCCCAGGCCCTCCATCAGGTCGAGCCGCCCTTGCGCGATCTTCGGCCCGTAAAGCAGCAGCAGCCCGCCGATGCCCACCCCGATGGCGGCGAGTTGGCGGCGGTTGAAGCGTTCCTGCCCCATCATCACCGCGAAGCCGAGCAAGGCGAGCGGGGTGAGCGCCGAGCTCAGCACCGAGGCGAGCCCGCTTGAGACATGGCGCAGCCCGTAGAGCATGACGAAGACGTTGAAGGTGATGAGGATCTGCGACAGCCAGAACAGCCGCGGCAGCAAGCGCCAGGGGAACCGCAGCCCCTCCGGCGACATCGCCTGCCATATCAGCAGGAACGCGCCGGCGAAGGTCCAACGCACGCCGGAGAAGAAGCCCGGGGGCACCGCGGTGACGCCGATTTTCATCGCCACCCAGTTCAGCCCCCATGTCAGGCAGAGGAAGGCGAACATCAGACGTTGGCGGGTGAGTGTGGAGAGGGGCATGGTCCCGGTGTGGCGGCTCGGGGGGAGTCTAGGTGCAGCCGCCGCACTTGTCGCCCGCCCTCATGACATTGCCGCCATTTGCGCTATGAGGTCGCCATGCCAAACGATTCCCGTGCCGCCGCCGCGGACCTCATCCATACCGCCTGGCAGTCCGGCGCCGCGTTGGCCGAGCTGCCCGCCGGCCAGCGCCCCGCCAGCCGCGCCGAGGGCTACGCCATACAGGCCGCCATCGGCCGGCACTTCGCCGCCCCGCTCTATGGCTGGAAAATCGCCGCCACCTCGATCGCCGGCCAGCGCCATATCGGCGTCGACGGCCCGCTCGCCGGCCGGATTTTCGCCGAGCGGGTGATCCCGGAGGGCGACATGGTGCCCTTCGGCGCCAACCGCATGCGCGTCGCCGAGGCCGAGTTCGCGTTCCGCTTCGCGCGTGACCTGCCGGCGCGGTCGGCCGAATACACGGTGGCGGAGGTGCTGGACGCGGTGGGCACACTCCACCCGGCGATTGAGGTGCCGGACAGCCGATTCGCCGATTTCATCACCGCCGGCGCCGCCCAACTGATCGCCGACCTCGCCTGCGGCCATTATTTCGTGCTGGGCGCCGCCACCACCGCGGACTGGCGGGCGATCGACCTCGCCGCCCATCGCGTTACCGCCACCATCTCGGGCGGGGCGCCCTGGCCGGGCATCGGCAGCAATGTCCTAGGGGACCCGCGCGTGGCCCTGGCCTGGCTGGTCAACGAGGTCTCGGCGCTCGGCATCGGCATCCGGGCCGGCGAGGTGGTCACCACCGGCACCTGCGTCACCCCCCTGCCGATCGCGCCGCATGACGTGGTGGCGGCCGATTTCGGCGTGCTGGGCGGCATTATTGTGCGCTTCGGCGCCTGAGGAGAGTTTCACGATGACCCTGGACGAAGCATTCACCGCCCTCGGCATGGCGCCGGCGCGGGTTGAGCACCCGCCGCTGCGTACCGTGCCCGACGCGCATGAATACTGGGACCACCTGCCCGGCCTCGGGGTGAAGAACCTCTTCATCAAGGATGCCGGTAAGCAGTACTGGCTGGTCGTGCTGCCAGCCGACCGCTCGGTCGATACAAAAATCCTCGCCGCCACCATCGGCTCCAAGCGGATCTCCTTCGGCTCGGCCGAGGATCTCGTGCGCATCCTCGGCGTCGAGCCCGGCTCGGTCACGCCGCTGGCGATGATCAATGATGCCGAGCGGCAGGTCCGCCTGGTGCTGGATGCGGGGATGATGCGGGCGGACTCCGTGCTGGTTCACCCGCTGGTCAACACCGCCACCCTGATCATGCAGCCGGACGACCTGCTGCGCTTCCTCGAACATTGCGGGGTGACGCCGGCGATCATCGATCTTTCGCCGGCGTTTCGCGCGGAGGCCTAGCCGATTCGCCCGCCCACGCGCCCATTATTGGCCGGGCAGGAGCAGGGGGCCCCGAGCGGGCCGGGCTGATCGAGCGGGCAGACATAGGCACCGGCGTAGCACGCCTCGCCGGCTGGCCGCGGTGGAGGATAATAGGCCGGCGCTCCATAATATACCGGGGGGCCGACATAGATGGGCGGCGCGACGAATACCGGCCCCCAGCCCCATCCGCCTCGCCAAGCCAGTGCGGGACCCGGCATGATCGCCGTGGCGACCGCAACCAGCAGAATCAGAATGCGAATCATGGTTGCTCCTCTGGCATCCGATGCATCGTGGGTCCGATGATCATAGCTGAGCGTGACCGCCAGTGGCGGTGATTGCGAAAACTTCATGCGCGATGCGGGCGCCGGATCCTGGCAGATTTGCAACAGGTGCGTGGCATAAATGCACCAGACCATCGGATCGACGGCGGGAAAGCTTGACTTCCGCCCGCCGTCGCCCGATACGCCGCAAGCACGCGTGCCATTGGCGCGCCCGCTGCTGCGCGCCGCTCATCGGCGCGGCCCATGAGGCAGCGGCCATGAAAGCACAGCAAGTTTGACCGACACCCTACCGCAGACTGAAGCAACCCCCACTACGGTGGAGCAACCCGCGCACGATGACGCGCCGGCCGCCGCCGTCGCCGTGGCTGACCTGGCGCCCGAGACGGCGCTCGTCGAGCCGCCTGCCATCGTGGCGGAACCCGAGGCCAGCCCGCTGGCTGAACCGCCGATCGCCTTCGTCGCCGAAGAGGCCGCAGAAGCTGCGATGGAGCCCGAGGCCCCGGCGCAGACCTTCGAGGAGCTTGGCCTCTCCGACCCGATTCTCCGCGCCATCGCCGAGAAGGGCTACCGCTCTCCCACGCCGATCCAGTTCGCCGCCATCCCCGCCGTGCTCGCCGGGCGCGACGTGCTGGGCTGCGCGCAGACCGGCACCGGCAAGACCGCGGGCTTCACGCTCCCCATGCTCGACATCCTCTCCGGCAGCCGGGCCCGCGCGCGCATGCCGCGCAGCCTGATCCTGGAGCCCACCCGCGAGCTCGCCCTGCAGGTGGCCGAGAACTTTGTCGATTACGGCAAGCACCTCAAGCTCACCCACGCCCTGATCATCGGCGGCGAAAGCATGTCCGATCAGAAGGACGTGCTGATGCGCGGCGTTGACGTGCTGATCGCCACCCCCGGCCGCCTGATGGACATGTTCGAGC
>CAIYPH010000077.1 GCA_903928045.1 uncultured Rhodospirillales bacterium | reverse complement strand
GGCGCCCCCGCGGTCCCGGCCGCCGCGGCGGGTGGAGCCGTGCACCACCTCGGTTCCCAGCGCGCGCATGATTTCGCCGAGCAGGCGGCCATCATGGTGGCGGCTGGCCAGCGCGGTGGCGCGCAAGGCTGGATTGGCGCGGCGGGCGTGGCGGAACAGCGCCGGCATCACCGGCAGGTTCTCGTGCCAGAAGGCGGCGACGGCGCGGCCCGTGATGGCGGCTTGGTGAATGGCGGCGTCACCCTCGATGGTCCAGCGCGTGGTGCGCAGCGCGAAGCCCAGCCATGCGGCGATCACCCGCGCGAGAACGGCCTGCACGGCGGGTCGGCGGGAGAAGGACTTCAGCATGATCCGCGCGGTAGCATGCGGCCTCGGCCATCGCAAACCGCGGAGTGTTGCGGACGAAAGACGTCTTTTTCAACAAAGAGCCCCTCGCCCCCTCGCCCTAAAACGGCAAGGCCCCCTGCCGCGAAGGCTTCCCGCCACCCGCCGCCGTGACCCTGACATCACCATCGGCAAACCGCAGCCGGAGATCGGCGCCGGACTGGATGGATTTGGCCGAGGTCACCGGATGGCCGGCTTGGTCGGTCACCAGGGCATAGCCGCGGGCGAGCACGTTGGTGTAGGCGACCGATTCCAGCCGTGCGGCGAGGCCTTCGAGGCGGGCGCGGGATTCGCGGATGCTGGCGCGGATGGGGGCGTCGGTGAGGCGCGGCGTGATGCGGGCGGCCTGGGCGGCGCGGCCGGCGAGGGCCTGGCGCAGGGCGGAGCGGAGTTTTTCGGCCGACAAGGTGAGGGTGGCGCGGCGGGTGGCGACCAGGCCGGGCAAGGCGAGGCGCAGGCGCATCGCCCGCTCATCGACCCTCTGGCGGGCGGCGGCGATCAGGGTGGGGAGGTCGGGCAGCGCGCGTGTTGCGCGGTCGAGCACGGCGCGGCGGGCGGCGAGCAGGTTGGGCACGGCTAGGCCGAGGCGGGCGGCGCGGTCATCGAGGCGCTGGCGGGCGGTGCCGAGCAAGGCCGGCAGGTCCGGCAGGCCGGCGCCGGCGGTTTGCAGGCGCAAGCGGTATTCGCCGGCGAGGCGGTTGAGGGCGCCGATGAGGCGGGCACCTTTCTGCGCGAGGTCGGCTGCCAACTCCGTTCGCGCGGGTACCGCGAGTTCCGCCGCCGCGGTGGGGGTGGGGGCGCGGCGGTCGGAGACGAAATCGATCAGGGTGGTGTCGGTCTCGTGGCCGACGGCGGAAATCAGCGGGATGCGGCAGGCGGCGACGGCGCGGATCACCGCCTCGTCGTTGAAGGCCATGAGGTCTTCCAGGCTGCCGCCACCGCGGGCGACGATGATGACGTCGGGCCGGGGGATCGGACCGCCCGGCGCGATGGCGTCAAACCCGGCGATGGCGGCGGCGATTTTCTGCGCTGCCCCCTCGCCCTGGACGGGGACGGGCCAGAGCAGGATATGGCGGGGGAAGCGGCGGGCCAGCGTGGTCTTGATGTCCTGGATCACCGCGCCCTGCTCGGAGGTCACCACCCCGATGACGCGGGGCAGCAGCGGGAGGGCCTGCTTGCGCGCCGAATCGAACAGCCCCTCGGCGGCGAGGCGCACGCGCAGCATCTCGATTTTCGCCAGCAGGGCGCCGGCGCCGGCGAACTCCATGCGATCGACGATGAGCTGGTAGGTCGAGCGGTCGCCATAGGCGGAGATTTTGCCGGTCGCGATCACCTCGATGCCGTTCTCCGGGTCGAGCCCGAGGCGGGGGACGGAGAATTTCCAGATGACGCCAGCGATCTTGCCGCCCTCGTCCTTCAGCGAGAAGTAGATATGGCCGGAGCCGTATTTCTTCAGCTCGGTGATTTCGCCCCGCACGCGCACGCGGCCGAAGGTGGTCTCGAGCGTGCGCTTCACCGCGCCGGAGATGTCCGAGACGCTGAATTCCGGCAGGTTGGAGAGGGCGGGTTCGTTCATGCCGCCAGCCTATGCTAGACGGCGCCCTAGGTTAAGAGCGGGAGCTTTGTATGCGGGTTCTGGTGGTGGGCGCGGGCGGACGGGAACATGCACTGTGCTGGGCGCTGGCGCGTTCGCCGCTGCTCAGCAAGCTGTGGTGCGCGCCGGGCAATCCCGGCACCGCCGAGGTGGCGGAGAACGTGGCGATCGGGGTGCTCGATCTCTACGCGCTGGTTCAGTTCGCCCAGGCCAACAAGGTCGATCTCGTGGTGCCCGGCGGTGAGCCGCCGCTGGTGGCCGGCATTAGCGACGCGATGGAAGTGGCCGGCATCGCCTGCTGTGGCCCCTCGGCGGCGGCGGCGCAGCTGGAGGGCAGCAAGTTCTTCACCAAGGAGGTCTGCGAGGCCGCCGGCATCCCCACCGCCGCCTGGGAGCGCTTCGATGATGCCGCCGCCGCGCGGGAGTTCGTGCGCCGCCGCGGCGCGCCGATCGTGGTGAAGGCGGACGGGTTGGCGGCCGGCAAGGGCGTGGTGGTAGCGGCGACCGTGGCGGAGGCGGAGGAGGCTATCCGCGACTTCATGGAGGATGGCCGCCTCGGCGAGGCCGGCGCCACCGTGGTGATCGAGGAATGCCTGGTGGGCGAGGAGGTCAGCCTGTTCGCGCTGTGCGACGGGCGGCACGCGATCGTACTGGGCGCGGCGCAGGATCATAAGCGGGTCGGCGATGGGGATACCGGGCCGAATACCGGCGGCATGGGCGCCTATTCGCCGCCGTCCGCCTTCACCGCGGCGTTGGAACATGATGCGATGAGCCGCATCGTGCGGCCCGCCTTGGCCGAGATGGCGCGGCGGGGGACGCCGTTCCGCGGCATTTTGTTCGCCGGGCTGATGCTGACGGAGGACGGGCCGAAGCTGATCGAATTCAACGTGCGTTTCGGCGATCCGGAATGCCAGGTGCTGATGCTCAGGCTGAAGTCCGACCTGCTGCTGGCGCTCCAGGCGGCCTGCGACGGGGAACTCGGGCATTTCGACCTGCGCTGGAGCCAGGAGCCGGCACTCGGGGTCGTACTGGCGGCAAAGGGCTATCCCGGCACGCCGGTGAAACACACGCCCATCAACGGGTTGGCCGAGGCCGCCGGCCCGGGGGCGACGATCTTCCACGCCGGCACCGAAGTGCTGGACGGGCAGCTCGTCTCCTCCGGCGGCCGGGTGCTGACGGTCTGCGCCACCGGCGCCGATATCGCCGCCGCGCGCGACGCCGCCTATGCGGCGATCCGCCGGATCGACTGGCCGGAGGGGTTCTGCCGGTCCGACATCGGCTGGCGCGCGCTGGGCGGCTCACCCGGCGGGTGAGGAGGCCGCCAGCAGGCCGGCGAGGTCGTCCGGCGGATTGCCGCGCGACAACATCGCGTTGAAGACCGCGTAGGGGTCGCTGCCGGCGCCCTGCTTGCGCAGCGTGTCGCGGTCGTTGACCCAGGCATAGACAATGACTTTGGCCGCGGAATCGCAGCGGTAGAAAAGGCGGAAACGGCTTCCGCCGAACTTGGCACGGAACCAGTGGCGGCGTTCCGGACCGAGCGTGTTACCCTGGCGGAAACTGGGCGCCAGCGGATCGCGCGGGATGCGTTCGAACATCAACTCGGTAATCATCGCGAGAAGCCGGGCATCCGGATGGTGCCGCCAACCCTCGGGGTTGCTGCGCTGCGCGCGGGCGACGGATTCAGAAAGGCGGTCCAACTGGCCCTGCATCAAGGGGTGGATATAGATCGACCACCCGTCGCTACGATTGCCGATGCCGCTCATCGATTCAGCCGGCTTCGCCAGCGGCACATCATTGTTTGGCCGCCGTTGGGGTAGGGAACGAGTGACTCCGCGAGCCATGGGACTCTACATCTTTGCGTGTTGATCGCATCGACGGGGTTCCGTTCCATCGGAGGGTTCAGGGTGCCCGAGGGAGTGGGGCAGTTCCTGGCGCCGGGACGTGCCGCGCGTGATCTCATTTCGTTCTCTACACTACGCAGCCAGACGTTTCAAATGCCGCTCAGAGGCTCACCTCGCCTTCGATCTCTTGATCGGGATCGGCATTCACGCCCTGGGTCAGTGAGCGCAGCCGCGCGTGGGTCGCTTCGGTCAGTGGCCGAAGGCTTCCCGGGTTGGTTGCCATATCGCGGGCGATCAGGTCGAGAAAGGCCCCAAGCGCGGGGTCATGGCCGTCTTCCACCGCCTCGACGGTGACGACGTTTCCCTGGATGCGAAAGGCGATCCGATCCCCCTGGCCGACCCCGAGCGCTCGGCGGACGGACCTTGGGATCGTCGTCTGGCCCTTCACGGAAATCGTGCAACGCTCTTCAATGACCGGCATGGTGAACCTCCGACATGACGGTAAGGCAAAATCCTTACCATTTCAACCGGGGCGATGGGGGATATCGGATGCCCCTCGCCCTGGGCTAGACTTGCCTCCCGCTTCGACCACCAGGAAATCGCCATGTCTGACGTTCTGCTGGGCCTGCCGCCGATGCTGTTCATGCCGCAGAAGCAGCCCGCGCGCCCGGCGGGGCGGCGGCTTGAGGTGGTCAGCGAGTACGAGCCGGCGGGCGATCAGCCCACCGCGATCCGCGAGCTGGTGGCCGGCGTCGAGGCGGGCGAGCGGGACCAGGTGCTGCTCGGCGTGACCGGCTCGGGCAAGACCTTCACCATGGCCAAGGTGATCGAGGCGGTGCAGAAGCCGACG
>CAIYPH010000076.1 GCA_903928045.1 uncultured Rhodospirillales bacterium | reverse complement strand
TCGGCTTCGGCGCCGTGGCGGCCGGCGCCGGCGGCATCGGGCTTGGTGCCGGCGCGGTCAATGGCGCCAATGGTCTCGCTCTCGGCACCGGCATTTTCGCGGCCGGCACCCAGACCATCACCTTCTCGCCCGGCGCCGGCAAGTCCTTCACCCTGTTCGACCCGCTGGCCGACCAGGGCGGCAACGGCGGCAGCGTCTCGGTGCTGGCGACCGGCGGCGGCACGGTGATCTTCAAGGCGCAGAACACCTACGCCGGCACCACGACGGCTTCCAGCGGCACGCTGCTCCAGGTGCAGACCGGCGCCAGCGCCGGCAGCGGCACCCTGATCGCCAGTGGCGGCACCATCGAACTGCAAAGCGGCACCGCGCCCGGGGCCGGCGGCATGACGGCGAGCGGCGGCGGCGTGTTGCAGCTCGACAGCGGCGCCTCCCTCGGCACCCAGCCGATCAGCATCGCCGGCGGCTCCACGCTCTCCGTCGCCTCCGGGATCACCGCCAACAACCTCGCCCTCAGCGCCGATGGCAACAGCCGTATCAACCTGAACGGCAACACCATCACCGGCGGCAGCCTGATACTGACCAACGGCGGCACGGCCTCCATAAGCGGCGGCTCGAACGTCGGCGGCAATATCAGCATCCAGACCTCTGGCCTGGTCGCACTCACCGGCACCTCGGCGCTCAGCGGCGCGGTGACGGTCAGCGGCGGCTCGCGGCTTACCGAGGACGCCAGCAGCCGCGCGACGCTCACCGGCCTGACGGTGACGACCACCACAACCGTCAGCGCGGCGGGCGCCTTCTCCGACACCGGGCCGCTTGACCTCGAGGGCAGTTCCCAGCTGTCGCTCACCGGCAGCGCGACCGTGAATGGCGCGGCGACGGTGACCGGCGGGTCGACCTTTACCGCTGGCAACACCAGCACGCTGACGTTCAGCAGCCTCTCCGTCACCGGCGGCTCGACCGTCAGCGGCGGCGGTAACTTCACCGATACCGGCGCGCTGCATCTGGACGGGGCATCCTCCATCAGCGCGGCGGGGGCATTCGCCTCGACCGGCCCGATCGACCTCCTTGCCGGGTCGGCGCTGTCGCTCGGCGGCAACGCGGCCGTCGTCAGTCCCGTGACGCTCGCGGGCGCGTCCTCGTTCACGGCCGGAAGCGGGTCGGCGCTGACGCTTGCGGGCCTGTCGATCACCGGCGGCTCGACGCTGAGCGCGGCGGGTAGTTTCAGCAACACCGGCTCGATCGATATCGAGGGCGGATCGCTGCTGGCACTCACGGGCAATGCGGGCACGATTTCGGCGGGCGGCGTGGTCACGATCGGCGGCGGTTCCACCCTCGATGCCCGCAATGGAAGCCTGCTGAGCACGGCGATCAGCTTCAACGGCAACGGCCTGCTGCTCTCCGGCGGCACGCTGGCGCCGACCGGGCGGATCGGCATCATGGCCCCCGGCGAGACGATCGAGCTGACCGGCCTGACCGCGGCGGGCGCCTCGGCGCCGACCATCTCCGGCGGCGGCGTCATCAGCTTCGCGCTGAAGAACGGCGGCACGGCGACCCTTAATGTGGACACCACCGCCGGGGCGAACCAGGCGAGCTTCTTCATCACCCCCGACGACAACGGCAAGACCTGGATCACCGGCGCCAGCTCGGTGTCCGGGGCGGCGACGCTGCGGGGCGCGGGCGGGCTCGTTGAGGCGGTACCCTTCCCCACCGCGTCCATGCTGTCGGCGGTTCAGGCGGCGGCGAATCCGGTGAATGCGAGCGTGAAGGCCGGAACGGCCTTCGCGTATCTCGTGCCGGCCGGCGGCGGCGGCTCAGTGCCGACGGTGCCGGCGGGCAAGGCGGGCGAGCTGTATATGCAGCAGGCCAGCTTCATCTCGATCAATCCGGGCTACACCACGGTCTACGATACCGCACCCGACGTTGCGACCATCCTGGGTGGCGGGGCGAACGGGCAGCTCATCGTCGCCGGGTCTGGCGGCATGTTGTTCAACGGCGGCGCTGGCGCCGGCTCGGTGTTCGCGGCCGGCGGCAACAACCTGCTGTCGCTGTTCCCGGGCGCCGGGGACCAGGCGATCTTCACCGGCACGGGAGCGGATACCATCACCGCGGCCGAAAGCGGGCACGCGACCGTCAACGCGGGCGGCGGCAACAACTATATCAGCGACGCGCCGGGCGGCGTGCCGGGGACCGGCGCCAACCTTTTCCAGGTCGGCAACGGGGACAACACCATCATCGCGCTGGCCGGCAACAACACCATCGTCAGCGGCACCGGGCACAATACCATCCTGCTCGGCGTCGGCACCGACAGCCTCGCCTCCGGCGGCGCGGACCTGATCGCCGGGCTGTCCAACGGCAACATCACCGTCACCGCGGGGGCCAACAACCCGACGGTGTATTCGGGTTCCGGGCAGAACGTGTTCAACGGCGGCTCCGGCAACGCGGTGTTTGTCGGCGGGTCCGGCACATCGACGGTGAATACGGCGGGCGGCACGCAGATCTGGCTCGGCTCCAACAAGGACGTGGTGAACTCGACCGGCGCCGATACGGTGATCGGCAGCACCGGCTCGGCGACCGTGAACGCGACGGCGGGCAACATGTTCGTCTTTGCGCTGAGCGAGAACCTGACGTTCAACGCGGGCTCCGGCGCCACCACGGTGCTCGGCAGCGCGAGCGGTGCGATCACCAACCGGGGCGGCTCCGGCTCGGAGTTCCTGTGGTCGTACGGCGCGTCGAACTTCACCGGCGGCAGCGGGGCGGACACGGTGTGGGGCTTCGCCGGCTCGGTGACGGCGACCGGAGGCAGCGGGTCGGACCTGTTCCAGGGCGGGCCGGCCGGGCACAACCGCCTGACCGCGGGCTCCGGCGCCAGTACGCTGATCGGCGGTGGTGATGGCGACGTGCTGAGCACGCAGGCCGGCCCTGGCGACGCGGCGATCCAGGCGCGGACCGGGGCGGTGACGATCTCGGCGGTGGGCAGCACGGGCAACCTCCACCTGACCGGCGGTTCCGGGCCGAACCTGATCAAGACCGGCGACTTCAGCAACAACGTGCAGATCGGCACCGGGGCGACCACGATCGTGGCCGGCCATGGCATCGACCTCTATGCCTTCGTGAATGGCAGCGCGAACGCGGTGGAGATCGACAATTATTCGGTGGCCACCGACTACCTCTCGCTGCTCGGCTTCCCGGCCGGCGAGGCGGCGGCGGCGCTGGCGGGCAAGACGACGATCCCGGGCGTGGGCGGTGGCGCGAGCTCGACGGTGCTGACGCTGTCGGACGGGACGCATATCACCTTCGTCGGCTCGACCGGGCCGGTGGCCGGGCAGTTCCTGTGAGGCGCGAGGGGGATTTTCGGGGTGCGTTGCGTTGAGGTGACGGCGGTTTTTCGCCATGGTTGCTAAATCGCAACGAAATTGACGCGAATTTCCCTATCCCGCCGAATCGCTTTTCGCGCGGAGGTGACCAAAAGCGGCCGCGGTCGCGCGGATGCGCGGCGGACGGCGGACGCACGGGAGCATCCACCAGGCGCGCGGGGCGCGATGGGGGCGGGAGGCCGTGGGGGCAGGACGGGCGCGGGGCGCCGGGCGGCCGGCACTGCGGGCGGACCTGGGGGTAGCGTTCGCCGGGCGGAGTCGGGGTGTCGCGGCGCGCGGGGCGGCGGCCGGTTCGGGCGGCAGGTCGCCGGCGGCGATGCGGTCGAGCAGGAGCTGGAAGCGTTCGAGGGTGTCGACGACGTAGGCGTGGAATTCGGCGGCCTCGCGGTTGAAGAAGCGGAGCAGACCGAGACTCCCGGCGATCCATCGCAGGATGGCGGCGAGGCGCAGGGCCGGGGAGGTGGGGTTGCTCATGGCGATCTTGATAACTCGTCTGTTATCATCAGTCAAGGGAAAAAATCTATATACCTAGATTTTTTTCTAGGATTGGCGGCGCCTATTCGTCGCGCAGGGGGCGGCCCATGAGCGTGGCGATGGCCGACGGGACGGAGAGGGCGCCTTGCATGATGGCGGCGACGGCCTCGGAGATGGGCATGGCGACGCCGGCGGCGTGGGCGCGGGCGACCAAGGCGGGGGCGGTGTGCACGCCTTCGGTGACGCTGCTGCGCCGCGCGAGGATGGCGGGCAGGGTGGCGCCCTGGCCGAGTTCGAGGCCGAGGGAGAAGTTGCGGCTGGAGGTGCCGGTGCAGGTCAGCAGGAGGTCGCCGAGGCCGGAGAGGCCGGAGACGGTGTCGGCGCGGCCGCCAAGCGCCACCGCGAGCCGGGCGATTTCGGCGAGGCCGCGGGTGACCAGAGCGGCGCGGGCGTTCTCGCCGAGCCCGGCGCCGACCACGACGCCGGCGGCGATGGCGACGACGTTTTTCGCGGCGCCGCCGATCTGCGCCCCGATCGGGTCATCATTGCCGTAGAGGCGGAAGCTGCCGCCGGCCAAAGCGGCGATGACGCCGGCGCGGACCGCGGCATCCCGCCCCGCCACGACGGACGCGGCCGGCAGTCCGGCGGCGACCTCATGGGCGAAGTTGGGGCCGCTCAGCACGCAGGCTGGCCGGCCCGGAAGCACGGCCTCCAGCACCTCGAGCGGCAGCAGATGGCTGCCGATTTCGACGCCCTTGGCGCAGACCGCCAGCGGCCCGTCGCCAGGGAGGGCGCCGGCGATGGCGCGCATGTGCTGCAAGGGCACCACCAGCAGGGTAATCGGCGCGGCGGGCAGCACGTCCACCACGCGAATCGCGTCATGCAGGCGAATGCCGGGCAGGCGGGGTGATTCGCGGGTGGCCTGCATCTCGGCCGCGCGGCTGGGGCTGCGGGCCCAGAGGAGGACGTTGCGCCCGGCGGCGGCGGCCTGCATGGCCAGGGCGGTGCCCCAGGCGCCGGCGCCGATGATGGCAATCATTGGAAGAAAGCGCTTCTTTTTTGGGAAAAAAGAAGCAAAAAACTTTTATTCCATTGGGCTGTACCACTGCCTACCATCCCGCCTATGTACGCCAACGGCATGGAACAGAATAAAAAGTTTTTTTGGTTCTTTTTGTTCACAAAAAGAACTGCTTCCCTCGCCTTACTCATCACAGACTACTTCGACAATGATGGCTTCGCCAGCCTCCCGATTGCCAATTCTCGCCAGCATGGCATCGAGGATGCTTCGCGCTGCCGCGGCGAAGCCGAAGGGGGGATTGACCACCAGCAGGCCGCAGCCGTTGAGGCGGGCGGCGTCGATGGGTTCGCGGAGCCAGAGTTCGGCGGCGGTGATATCGGGGATGCCGGCGGCCTGGAGGTCTCCGTGCAGGGCACGGGCCTGGGCGCGGGATTTGATGGGATACCAGGCGGCGATGGTGCCGGTGGGGAAGCGGCGAATGGCGAGGCGGATGGCGGCGACGAGGCGGATGAATTCGTCCGGCGCTTCGTAGGGCGGGTCGATGAGCACCAGGCCGCGACGTTCGGGCGGGGGGAGGAGGGCGCCGACGGAATCGTAGCCGTCGCGGTGGTGGACGGCGACGCGGGGGTCGTCGCGGAAGGCGCGGCGGAGGGGTTTGACGTCCTCGGGGTGGAGTTCGCAGCAGGCGAGGCGGTCCTGCGGGCGGAGGAGGGCGTGGATGAGTGCCGGGGAGCCGGGGTAGAGGCCGAGCTGGGTGACGAGGGCGAGATAATCGGCCAGCGCGGGGTCGGTGGCGCCGGTGAGGCGGGCGATGCCGGCGCGCCATTCGCCGGTGCGTTCGGCGGGGAGGGCGGAGAGATCGTAGCGGCCGACGCCGGCATGGGTGTCGAGCACGAGGAAGCCCTTGTCCTTGCGGGCCATGGCGCGCAGGAGCCAGACGAGAAGGGCGTGCTTCATGCAGTCAGCGAAATTGCCGGCGTGGAAGGCGTGGCGGTAGTTCACGTTCGTCCCTCGGGTGGTGGGGCGTTTTAGGGTGGGGTGGGTTTTATTGGAAGGAAGCGCTTCTTTTT
>CAIYPH010000075.1 GCA_903928045.1 uncultured Rhodospirillales bacterium | reverse complement strand
GGTCACCGACGTTGGCGACCAGGTCTTCCTGGCTGCCGGGCACGGGGCCCTTGTTCATCATGGCTTCGGGAGCCGGCTTCGGGGTCTCCTGCGAGGAGCACGCCGCCAGCAGCGCCACGGCGGCGAAAGCGCCCAGAATCTTTGTGTTCATAACTGTTGCGTCCCTGGTAGTGGTGAGCAGCTGATTGGTGCCCCTGAGGGCGTCCGGATGAAGGCGAATAGTCTGTCGACGCCCGAACACCCCTGCGAGTGTCGACCGCCGAACGCGAACGTCGCTTAACCCCAGGCAATCCATCGGGTCAACAGTCTACGTCATCCGCGTCGGGCATATCTTGCATGTTTTTACGCGATTCCGCGATGAACACGCATGTACCCGCCCGAATCACTGCAAAAGCGGTGACCAGGCAGGGTCTGAGGCATCGGTCGGCGTGGCGATCGCCCGCTCGTTGAAGCCGGTGATGTCGATCGAGACCAGCCGCGAGGAGAATCCGTTGCCTCGCGCATCGCGCGCCGCGGTCTCGCGGGTGAACATGATGACGCGGCCATTGGGTGCGAAGGTCGGGCCCTCGCAGAAGAAGCTCTCCGAGAGAATCCGCTCGCCCGAGCCATCCGGCCGCATCACGCCGATCGCGAACGCATCCGGCGTCTGGCGGGTAAAGGCAATCAGGTCACCGCGCGGCGACCATACCGGCGTAGCATAGCGGCCCCGCCCGAAGCTGATGCGTTTCACGCCGCCTCCGTCCGCACCCATCACATAAAGTTGTTGATCGCCGCCGCGGTCCGAGTTGAACACGATCTGGGTTCCGTCGGGGCTGAAGCACGGGGATACGTCGATCGCTCCCGAGTCGGTCAGCCGCCGCGCGCCGCCGCCGAGACTGACGAGATAGATATCCGCCCCACTCGCCGTGGTCTGCGCCATGATCACGCTGTTGCCGTCCGGTGCGAATCGGGGCGAGAGCGTGATGCCCGGGAAGTTGCCGAGCATCGCCTGGCGGCCGCTGGCAAGGTCGAACGTGTAGACCCGCGGCCTGTCGTTCACATAACTCATGAAGGCGATCTGGTCGCGCGTGGGGTGGAAACGCGGCGTCAGCGCCAGGAAGCCACCATCCGTGAGGAAGCGGTTGTTCTCGCCATCCTGGTCCATGATCGAGAGGCGCTTCACCCGCCGGTCACGCGGACCGGAGCCCGCAATGTAGACGACGCGGGTATCGAAATACCCCTTCTCGCCCAGTAGCCGCTCGTAGATGACGTCCGAAATGATGTGGGCGATGCGCCGCCAGTTGCTGAGCGTGGTGGTGTAGGCGGTACCCTGGATCTGCTGGCCGGGCAGCACGTCCCACAGGCGGAACTCGACGCGCACCTTGTCGCCGCCCTGGCTGTCGACCTTGCCGGTCACCAGCGCCTGCGCATTGATCGCCTTCCAGTTCTGGAAATTCACCAGGTCCCCACCGCCGCCGACCTTGCCGATATAGGCGGCCGGGTCGATCGGGCGGAACAGACCGGAGCGGGTCAGATTGTTGGAAATCACCCCGGCGATGTCACGGCCCAACCGGTCCGTATCGCCGCCGCTGCCGGTGAGCGCGGGAATCGCGATCGGGATCGGGTCGGTGCGCGCACGATCGACGTCGATCACCGCGGTGGCGGGGGTCTGGGCGGCCGCGCTGCGCACCCACAGCGACGGCGTCGCAAGCAGGGTAGCCGACCCGGCCACGAGGCCGCGCCGGCCGAACTTGGAGTCAAACATGGTCTTCATGGGGATGCGGCGTCCTTCATCATCGGGGTCACCTGTTGGCCGTCAGATAGCGCGTCACGGCCGGAAACGGAATGTCAGCTTGTTCGGCCCGTCAGTGCTGGTGAGCTTTTCCTTCGCCACCAGCTCGCGCCCACAGCGGGGATCGAGGATGGCGCGGCGGGCCCGCTCGAAGAAGGCGCGCATCCGCGGGTCCGACGCAACCCGGGACTTTTCCTCATCCGCGGGTTCGACGATCCGCACTGTGCCGGTGCCGTCCAGTGTCGCGGTCACCATCACCTGCATCTTATCGGCGTCGAGCGCGCCGGCGTCCTTGGTCCAGCACTCCCGCACCTTGTCACCAATGGCGCCGCGCTGCGCCTGGCTAAGAGAGGCGGTGATGTCACCCTTCGGGTTGCCGCCGGTTTGTGGCGCGCCGCCATGGGGGGGATTCGGCTTGGCGGTAGGCGGCTGACTCTGGCGCTGGGCTGCGCGGAACTTCTCGAGCGTGTTCTCGAGCTCCTTACTATCTGGCGTGGCATTCTTGGTCACGTTCGGCTGTGCGGTGCTGCTCGGCGGAGCCGGTGGCGGCGGCACAGGGGGCGGGGGAACCGGTAAGGGCGGGCTCGGCGGTGCCGGCTGCGGCGGCGCGGGAGGTGCCGGCGGCGGAGGGGGGGGCGGGGGAACCGGCGCTGGCGTAGGCTCAGCAGGCGGCGGAGGGATGGGCTGCGGCGTCGGCGGAGGCGGCTCCTCCGTCTGGGGCGGCGGCGGTGGTGGGGGCGGCGG
>CAIYPH010000074.1 GCA_903928045.1 uncultured Rhodospirillales bacterium | reverse complement strand
GGAGAACTTCGCCTGAGGCCCGGTGCAGGAAGGCAAGCAAGCGCTTCTTTTTTGAAAAAAAGAAGCAAAAAACATCTAACCGTTTGGTGTGTGCTGCTCCCACCTATTCGCGGGGTGTACGCCAACGGCATGGATGGACCAAAAAGTTTTTTGGTTCTTTTTGTTCACAAAAAGAACACCCTCCCTTCCCCCTCAAACCCCACTCAGCCCGAAGTGCAGCGCCAGTTCGCCGGATCGTTCAGCTCGCCCTTCCCGCGATACTTCGCCTGCTGCGGATAGGCGCACAGCGGCAGATGATGTTCCACCGGGCTCAGCATCCGCGTGCTCGCCTGGATCGCCTGTGGCGGCTTGCCGCGCTCCGCCCAGGCCTCCAGCGCCGAGAGCGTGTCGAACTGGTCCGGCCCGATGCCGCCGCTGCAATGGTGCATGCCCGGCACCAGGAACAGCCGCACATTGGCCTGGGTCCGCGCCAGACCTTTGTTCAATGCCATGAGCTCGCGATAGAACGCGATCGACTGCGAGGCGGGGATCGAGGGGTCGCTGGTGCCGTGATAGATGATCAGCTTGCGCCCCTGCGCGATGAAGCTCTTCAGCTTCGCCGGGTCGCGCGCGTTTCCCTCGGCGTATGTGGCGTTCATCATCGCCACCATTTTGTCGCCCACGGTATTGGTCCGCGGGTCGAGGTCGAGGTCCGTCACTTTCGCGGTCGGCCCGAGGTTGAGCCAGTAGGTCACCATTTCCTGCACCAGCGCCCAGGAGCGCGGCGCCTGGGCGGGGTCGGCCTTCCACGGCGCCACCAGATCGGCGAGATTCGGCGCCGCCCGGCCGGTCACATTATATGCCACCCCCTGCGCGCCCGACAGGTTGGTGATCGCCCAGGGCCCGAACACCACCTTGCCGCGCCTGTCCTTGAACGGCGAAGTATAGGCTTTCATCACCTTGACCTGGTCGGCGGTGAGGCAGGCCTGGGTCTCGCCCGGCCGGCACAGCAGGTCCTCGGCGCGGATCGGGCAGGCGGCCGGGTTCTGCACCAGCCCGTCCTTGGCGCCATCGCGCGCGTCGCACTGCGCCGTCACCCGCGCGTCGATCGCCGTCAGCGTGGCCTCCGGGATATAGGCCGTCGGCGATGACAGCGCCGCCTGCTGAACCACGGCGCGGGCGGTATAGGTGTTGAAGCTCATCATCGGATCGCCGGAAATCACCCCATCGAAATCCTCGGGGTAGCGCTCGGCCTCCATCAGCGCCATCCGTCCGCCGGTCGAGCAGCCGTCGAAATAGGCGTGCTCCACCTTCGCGGCGTAGTACGCCTGGGCCAGCAGCTTCCCGGCGATGGTGACGTTATGGGCCGCGCGATGGAAGAAATCGATCCGCTTCGGCATGTCAGGCTTGCCGTCCGGCCCCACCGTCCATTTCGCCGTGGTGCCGTCGCCGACATGCCCGGTATCGGTCACGATGGTCGCGTAGCCCTTGCCGAGCGCCGCGGCCCGGTCCGTCGCATTGGTCGCCGGCGTCAGATTGCCCGCATTGCCGCCGACCCCGAAGAACAGGAAGCGCTGCTGCCAGGCGGCAGGCAATTGCATGGCGAAGCGCGCCAGCCCATCCGCCACCCCCGCGCCCTTGGTCACCACCGTCCCCCGCACCTCGCAAAACGCCGGCACCGCGCCGGCAGCGGCTACCGGATTGGCATCGGTGACGGTCAGGTCCGGCACGTGGAGCGCGTTCAGCGCGTCAGCCGCGCAATTCGGCGCCGCCCGCGCCGTGTTCGCCAGCAGCCCCAACGCCAGGCCGAACGCCGCCACTCCGATGCGCATGGTGATCCTCCCCGGACAATTCTGTTGGCGCGAGCTTCGCATGCCCGCCGGAGTCCGCATAGGCGGCCATGGTCTCGACGTCGCGGACGGGGTGGCGAGAAAAATAGGAAATATGACGCATGAGAGCAAAAAAACTCTTGCCATAGGATCGAACGTGGTCTATGAACGCATCATGAACATCACCCCCACATCCCCCGAGCCCGACGCAGCGCCCCAGGTGGCGCTGCGTCTGGCCGAGCTGGTGGCGCGGATCGTCGAGTCCATCGGCGGCGGCGCATGGTGGTGGTGCTTCCTGCCCGGCGGCCGCGCGCTGCGTCTGTGGCTCCGCACGTTCTCCCGCGACTTCACCGCCCTCATGCAACGCATCGCCGCGGGCCTCCCCCCGCAGGAAGATCCGGCCGCCCCTGCGCCCATCCCGCGCTCCCCCGATCGCGCCCGCCCGCCCGCCCACCGGGAAGCCGCGCCCGCGCACCCGCGCCGGGACTCCGCGCATCGCGCGCCGATGGCAGCCGCTCCGCTCCCGCGCGATCCGTCCGTCACCCCCCGCAATCCGCCCGCGCGCGTCCCGCGCCTGGCGTTCATCGCCCGCGATTTCGCGCCACGCTGGCGTCCGGCGCCGGTCCCGTTTTGCAAACGCGATCCGGCGGGCGGGGAAACGCGCGCCCTATTTGTTGCTAATTCGTAATCAAATCGCCGCCCCGCGCACCGGCCGCCCCAGCACCGGGTCGGTCGGGTCGGTATAGCCCGGCGTCGAGGGATGGCCGGGCGGCACCAGCCCATCGACCAGCGCCTCGTCCTCGGCGGTGAAGCGGTAGTCGAGCGCCCCGAGATAATCCGCCATCTGCGCCTCCGTCCGCGGCCCCGCGATCACCGAGGTGACGATGCGGTTGTTCAACACCCAGGCGGTGGCGAACTGCCCGGGCGTGATCCCCCGCGCCTCCGCATGGGCCCGCAGGATCTGCGCGATCACCATCGATTCCCGGCGCATCTCGGTCTGCAAAATCCGCCGGTCCTGCCGCGCCGCCCGGCTGTCATTGGGCGGCGGCGCGTCGGG
Source organism: uncultured Rhodospirillales bacterium (assembly GCA_903928045.1). The sequence continues at coordinate 2,567 of CAIYPH010000074.1, read as the reverse complement.
ATCGTATTTCGCCGTCAACACCCCGCGCGCCACCGGGCTGTACGGCACCACGCCAAGCCCGAAATAATCGCAGGCCGGCAGATGCTCGATCTCCAGCGTGCGGTTCATCGCGTTGTAGTAGGGCTGGCTCGCCACCGGCCGATCGATGCCCAATTCGTCGCAAATCCGGCAGATCTCCGCGATCCGCCAGGATTTATGGTTGGACACCGCAAAATAGCGGATCGCCCCGGACCGCTGCAGATCCGCCATCGCCCGCACCGATTCCGCCAGCGGGGTCTCCAAATCCTCGCGGTGGAGATAGTAGACGTCGATGTAATCCGTCCCGAGCCGCGCCAGGCTCGCCCTAACCGCCGCCATGATCGCCGCCCGCGAAGACCCTCGCTCGTTTGGCCCCGCCCCCGTCGCCCCGTTCACCTTGGTCGCCAACACCCAGCGCGACCGCTCGCCCCGGATCGCCGCCCCGACAATCTCCTCCGACCGCCCGCCCGTGTAGACATTGGCGGTATCGAGGAAATTCACCCCCGCCTCCCCCGCCATGCCGATAATCCGCCCCGCCTCGCCGGCGTCTGTCGGCCCGCCGAAATTCATCGTGCCGAGACACAACGGAGAAACCCGCAATCCGCTTTGCCCGAGAGAGCGATACATCATTGAAACCCCCATCATGTTACCCCAGCATCCCCGCCCGCATCAGCTGCACGGTATGCAGCACGGTCCGCATCTGGGTCGTATGGGCGAGCCGGAAGGCGTCACCATAGATGGTTTCGTCGGGATATTCCGTGATGATCTGATACGGCGTGGTCTGCCGCTCGGTTTCGGTGATTTGGCAGGGGATGCCGTTGATCACCGGGAACGGCACCTCCTCGGCATGGGCGCCCCAGGTGGCGAGCTGGGTGGCGTTGAACGCGGCCAAGGCGGGGTCCTCCGCGAGACGCCCGGTGAGCGCCTCGAGGAATGGCCGCGCGGTATGAACGAGGCCCGGGAGGTGGCGGAAGATGAGGAAGAAGCCCTTCGGGATGGTCCATAGATCGAACCCGGCCGGCAAATAGCCGGAGAGCGGACGGGTCCATTCATGGGCGGGGTAGCCGTGCAAATTGAGATGCATCCGCGCCCCGGTCGCCTCGATGAGGGCCAGCCTCGCGGCCTTCTCGTACAACGGCGGCTTGGTGCGCGCCTCAACGTCATCGCCCAGCGCGGAATACCGGGCGGCGTGGTGCATATGGCGCGGATTGCGGGCCCGCAGTTGGTGATGCAGCGCGTAGCCGTCGGGGTTTTCGCAGGGGATCAGGGCGAAGCGCTGGTTGGTCCCACGCAGCATCTCCGCCGCGCGAAGCGCGCCGACCGGTCCCGAGGTCTCGTTGGCGTGCTGCCCGGCCGAAAGCAGCAGGGCAGGGCCCTCGCCGTCGAAGATGCGGGCGAGCAGCGGACGCCCCTGGACGGAGGTGATGTCGTGCCGCCCGCCCCCGAGCGCATCGGTCCGCGCCGCGATCTGCGCCGGCGTGAGCGGCCGATCGGCATCCTCGAGCGTCGCCGGGCCATGCAGCACCGGGCGATCGCCGGTATGGGGCTGGAGGGTCATGGTGAGCCGGGCCGGGCCGTCCTCGATCATGATATCCGGCACGATCTGCCCGGGTTGCAGGGTCCGATCGCCGGCCGCGAGCCCCGCGCGTTGCTTGAAGAGTTCGTTGATGGCGAAATAGAAATCCTCGTGCAGCGCCTCGGCCGTGCTGATCACCTCGTCCCCGTACGGCAGCGGCCGCTCGATGCCTGGGATACTCGCGGTGATCGCCAGCACCTCGAAGTAGGGCGCGCTGGCCGGCCAGGGATGGGCGGCCAGCGTCGCCATCACCGTGCGGAAGAGGGCTTCGTACTCGGTCTCCAGCGGTTCGTCGGTCAGCACCACGCCGTCCGCATCGGTGATCCGCAGCCACCCGCACGGGGTGAGGTTGGGCGTGCCGAGATGGTCCGGCCGCAGGGCGTTGGGGGCGAAGACGGATAGCGCTGCCCCCCCCGTGGTGACGGTATAGGTGAGGGGCTGATCGCCCGCGGTGAAGCTGATCGGCCCGGCGATCATGCCGGCGAGCGGATACGCCTCGAGGCGAAAGCGCTTGGCCGGAGCCGCCGGATGGTTCGGCAAGGCGATGCTGACCGGGCCGGTGGTTGGCACTTCCTCGAGGAAGGCGTGGACCAAAGGCTTATAGGCGCTGCGAACCCGTGCACTCACGCCCACCGCCGCCAGCCGCGCCTCGGCCACACGCCGCGCGGCCTGGTTGTCGAACAACCAGGCCTCGACGCGATGGCCGCGATGGGACCCGCCCGAGAGGCGGTCGACCAGCGTGTCGAGCGTGCGGGGAAGCGCGATGTCGAGCAGGGTGGTCATGCGGCACTCCTGGGCAGCGGTGGTTGAGCTTGGATACGCACTCACCGTGCCGGTAGCACCGTGCCGCGACAAGGGCCGAAGCCGATTTGGGCGAAGCCAAGCCGCGCGGCCTGGGCGCGGAAAGTGATTTCGTCCCCGTCGGCGAGGAACATCCGGGTTTCGCCATTGGGCAGCGTGAACTCGCGACGTC
>CAIYPH010000073.1 GCA_903928045.1 uncultured Rhodospirillales bacterium | reverse complement strand
CCGGCCGGCGTGATGACCGCAAGCGCGGGGTCATGGGTCAGGGTGAAGCCGGCATCCTGCGCCGCCCGCAGCAATTTCGCGTGCAGCGGGTAGGTATCGGCGCCGAGGCGCAGCGGCGCGGCGCCGCCGGCGGCGCGCGGCGCCGGGGCGAATGACGGGACCGCCGGGGGGACACCGCCGAGGGTCACGACGTTGCCGCCGAAGACATTGCGGTCGGCATCGAGCGGCAGGCTCTCGGCGGCCATGCCGTCGGCCATCAGGATGTCGTGCCCGTCGACCGCGACATGGACGTAGACGACCCGGCCAGAAGCCGGTTCGCGGGTGATGGAGGAGCCGTTGACCAGGTAATGCGCGGGGACCAGCACGCGCCGGCCACGGTCATCCTCGAGAGAGATGCCGTGGTCCGGTGAGACACGCAGGTCGCGAATCGGCATGCCCGGCTCGACGGCGCCGGCGGCGATCCGCACGGGGCGGACCGCCCATGGATCGGGGTGGGTGTCGAGATTGAGCTCGACACGGCCGACCCAGATCACCGGCTTGAGCGGCGCGCCCTCACCCGAGAGGGTGAGGACGAGATCGCCGGGAATGACGGTCTCGACCGGCACCTCGCCCCGCAGGGTGACCAGCAGGGTGCCGGCACAAAAGCAGCGGGGCGGGGTGGCGGGCGGGATCATCGGGTTCCTCTTCGACGGTTATGATGCGCGATCGCGGCGTGTCAGCAAAGCGCGGCGGTGCGGACCTGGTCACCGCTGGCGGCGACCACGAGGACGCGCCCGCCATCGGTGGCGGAGATCATCATCATGTCGCCGGCCGAGATCATGTCGGCGGCATGGTCGAAGAAGCCGTCGACGGCGACATCGTCAAGACGGGCGGCGCCGGCCTTGTAGTGCCACAGGGTGAAGCCCTGAGCGTAGGAGAGGACAGAGAGGTTGCGAATGGCGAAGGGCATCGAGGTCTCCTGGGAAGATAAATGGGGGGGTGGGTCGGGCGGGGGTGAGCGTCAGCGCTGAGTCATTCGACAATTCCTTTCTCTCGCAGCGGCCATTCCAACCGCTCCAGGGCTTCGCGCCACAGCACGGCGGCGGTGTATTCGCGGGTGCGGAAGAGGTCAGGGGGCGACTGGCGCTCCCCCCAGATGCGCAGCACGCGGGCATGCTCGAGATCGATACGGCGGTTGCGGTAGAGACGGTCGAGGGCGCGCAGCACGTCGTCGGGATCGCAGGGACGGCGGACGCCGGTGCCCTCGGAGCGGGCGCCATCGCGGCGGGCGCGCAGGGCATTGCAGGTCCAGAACCAGGCCTGCTCGGCATCCCTGAACGGCTCGAACAAGATGCGGGACAGGCGAGGCGAGGACGGTTGGCTTTTGAGCGGTGTGGCGGTAGCGACGGACACTTGGGGCAGCTCCTTTTTGCCTTAGAGAACAAACTAGGAACATAATCGACAAAATTTTTTCCGCCGCAACCTTATTTTTCCTCTTTTTTCCTAGTTATTTTGGTTGGCTTTCCTATAACGTGAGATTCACAAACCGAGTCGTGAAGCTCGGGGCGTAAACTGCTGAAAACCCTCAAGCCGGGATTCCTGGTATGAAACACGAAGATATCTGGCGTGCGTTAGACACATTGGCGGCCGAACGCGGACTCTCCGCTTCCGGCCTCGCAAAGCGCTCAGGATTGGACTCGACGACGTTCAATCCTTCGAAACGGATCATGAAGGACGGACGGGCCCGCTGGCCGAGCACCGAGAGCTTGTCGAAGGTGTTCGATGCCACCGGCGCCACGCTCGACGACTTCGCCGCCCTCGTCTATGGCGCGCGCGCCTTGCCGAGCGGACGCGCCTCTGCCTCGGCCGCGCGGCGTATTCCGCTGATCGGCTTCGCCCAGGCAGGTGGCGACGGCTATTTCGACGATGCCGGCTTCCCCGTCGGCGGGAGCTGGGACGAGGTCTCCCTGCCCGAGGTGACGGACCCCAACGCCTATGCCCTGGAGATCAGCGGCGATTCGATGGAACCGGTGTTCCGTGACGGTGACCTCGTGATCGCCTCACCCAACGCGCCGGTGCGCCGCGGGGATCGCGTGGTGGTTCGCACCACGTCGGGCGAAGTGATGGCCAAGCAGCTCGCCCGGCAGTCGGCGCGCCGCGTTGATCTGAAGAGCCTAAACCCGGCCCATCCGGATTACAGCTTTGATCTCAAGGATGTCGTCTGGATCCACCGGATCATCTGGGCGAGCCAGTAACGCGCCCGGCGGGCGGCGCGCTCTTCAGGCGATCCTCGGCGCGATGAACTGCGCCCAGGCATTGTAATTGTGGGGCGCGCCGTCGGCCATTTCGGTTTGTAGAACGAAGTGGTGCCGGCCCTGCAGCGGTGAGACCGACAGGTCAACCTCCTCGCGCTCGCCGGGCCCCATTGTCCAACTGCGCCGGGCAACCTCGGTGCCGTCCTCGCGCGCGATCATCACGGAGAACACGATCGGCGCCGACGGGCGCCCTGCGTGTGCGAGCGTTGTGGTAAAGCGGGAATGACCGTCAAGCGTGCGGAGGAAGATCGCGCGCGCTGGGCGCTCGCCCGGGCCGTTGGGATGGATCTGGCAGCTCTCGCCGTCGAATACGAAAAACCCCCAGCCGGTGGCCGGGGTGTCTTGCAGCGCGATCGGGAAATGGCCGGGTTCGGCACTGATCAGCGGCATTGCACGCGCCAGCGGACGTGAGAGCGAGCGGAACGGCACGCGCCGCTCGAAGACATGACACTCACCATGGCGCGCATAGTCATGCAGCGCCGGATCGAGGCAGGACTGCATCGCGGTGCTGAAGTCCGCCAGGTTCGCGTCGGGTACAAAGGCGGCAAAGGTATCGATCGTGCGCAGCCAGCGCTGTTGCGGATCGGCCACCACGGCCCCCTCCCCGCCGACGATATCGCAGACTAGCAGATCGACCTGGTCCCAGCCGGCGATCCGCAGGATCTCGGGCACGGTTTGCGCCTGGATCGTGCGATCCTCATCTGGGATCTGATCGTGCAGGCGTTGCCCCCAGTCGCCAAGCGTTCGGCTCTCCACGCCAATCCGCGTCGGACTGTGCCAGACCGCGCATTGCAATGTCTCGATCTGGCGAAACGGCAGGGTGTTTATCGTCAGGAGACGGAACGACGCGGCCGCCGGCTCCACGCACAGGATCCGCGCGGCGGGAAACCGATGCGCCAGGAACACGGCGCTGTAGCCGACATAGGCACCGAGAATGAGGATTCGCGCCGGAGTCGCCCGCATTGGGAAATGATACGCGCGGTCCCGGAACGCGCGCGACAGGGCGACGACATCCGCAGTACCGCAGCGAAACGCAAGTGGAAAGCCGAGCTCCGGCAACAAAGCATGCGACAGACCCGAGCGGACGGAGGCGAAACGCATCAACTCATCGAAATAGGTGGCGCGTAGACGCGGCTCGAGCGGCGCGGCGATCATCGCGGCCTCGAGCTCCGCCTTGCGTATCAGCTCAAGCTGCAGGGCGCTCAGCGGCTCCGCGCCGCCGGGCGGGGATGGGCTCGATGATCCGGGTTCGCTCGATGGCATTTGCAGTCTCCAGGTTTCAGTTACCTCGATTTGCCGCCCCAAAGCGAGAGGCTTTGCACGATACCGGGTGGCATCGCCTGTCCGACGGATTGGTTGCGGCAATACGGGTGACTACGCGATTATACGTATCGACTCCGTGACAGACCGGTTGCAACATCGCGCCGAATGATGGCGTCGCCGGTTCCATGACGTCATCGGGCAGAAGGAGGAAGAGATATGGCTATCGCGCTGTCGCCCGATCGGCTGGCGTTGATACTGCGAGATACCATCGTCGGCACGGTCCGCCGCGATGGACCTGAACTGTCAGCCCGCCAATTTGCGGTCTTTTTGATCGCCTATATCGAGGACGGCATGCACACCGTGCGCGGCCTCGCCGAGCGGCTCAAAGTATCTAAGCCGGCGATTACGCGATCAGTCGACCGACTGACCGAACTCGGTCTTGCCAAGCGTGGCCCCGACCCACGGGATCGTCGCAGCGTACTGGTGTTGCGCACGAAGCGCGGCGGGGAATACTTCACGGAAGTGAAGGCGTTGTTGGGCGAGTCTGCCAAGGACGGGGGTGGCGGCGGCAAGGCTAAGCGCGCGGCGGCATAGTCCGCGGCAGCGCTGGGCCGCGGGCCCAGGGGGCAGCCGCCATAACCCGGTAACGACGGACGATCGGCATGGCCAGGCAGCCAGTGCGCGCCTATACTCTATGCTCGAAATACGTCCTCGCCGCGGGAGCCCAACCTTGGAGCGCGTCAACTGCAACCCTCCGCTGTCGATCTGGAGCGGCCTGACGCATGACCCGTTGGGCACGCTCGCCGGTCTGCGGCGGCTGATGACCGGCGGCGCAGATGGCGAGCATTCGCTTATGTTGGATGAGGAGGGCCATCAGCTCTTCGAGAACGCCAAGCGGGTGCGCTACATGCCGAGCAATCTGGCCGCCCTGAGCGCGCAGTTCCCGCGCCGGCCCGAGGCGTTGCAGGTCCGTGCATCGGTGGAGCAGGAAGAAAAGAACTGGGCCGCCCTGCTGGAGACGGCGGACGAGCTGCGCCAGCGGTGTCCGTGGCTGGTGATGGGATACCGCTTTGGCGGCACGGCGCTACGCGCGCTGAAGCGCTACGACGAGGCGGAGGACCTCGCACTTGCCGCTGTCCGCCGCTTTCCTCTGTGTTCCGGCGCGTATTCGGATTTCGCCCTGTCCGCGGGGCTGCGGGGGCAGCATGACGAGGCGATGCGGCGTTGGGCCATCGCGAAGCGACGATTCCCCGATCATATGTGGACGCATCTGCTGCATGCGCGGGCACTGTTTGAAGTCAAGCAATTCGCGGAAGCCGATGTGCTGCTGAGCGAAGCAGTGAGCTTATGGCCGGAAGAATGGCATGCCTGGTTGTGGTATGCTGAGGTTCCAGAGCGGCTCGGACACTGGCAGGAAGCGGCCGGGCGCTGGAAGGAACTGACACGCATACAATCCGGTAAGTCCGAACCCTATTGTCGTGCAGCGCGGGCATTTCGTCTCGCGGGAGACCTCCAGTCCGCCGCAGCCATGATTGTTGAGGGCGGGTACCTCTTCCCAAAGGACGCCGCCATCACCGCCGAACGCGGCACGATTGCGACCGCGGGCGGGCCGATCGAGACATATGAGCAAGCTAGGCGCGGATGAGCACACCAGAAACGAATAGTCACGGCGCGCACGGCGGCAGCGAGGCGGCGACCGATGTGGGTCAGCCGGCATCTCCCAAGGTGCCAAGGATGCCCGGGCGGCCGATCTTCGTGCTGGGTGACTCGTGCACCGGCACAACCTCGCTGCATAATTTTTTCCGGGCCTCGGGCATCCCCTCATTGCACTGGTTCGTCAAGGAGGCCGGTCTCACGCAACCGACCCATCTGGACCTTGAAGGCAACGAGCGGCGTTTTGCCAGCTTTCTGGCCACCGCGCCCTATGAAGCGTTTTCAGACTATCCGGTTCGGTCGTTCTTCCCCTATTTGTATCGCGAATACCCGGATGCGTCGTTCATCCTCACGGTACGCAGCTCAACACAGCGCTGGCTGCGGAGCATGCGAGAGTTCCTGGCGAAATTCGCGCTGAAGATCGACGAGGCCGAGCTTGTGCGCAACTACGAGCGGGTGAACGCGCAGATCCGGGAACTGTTCTCACAGGGCGACCGCCGGTTCCTCGAAGTGTGCATCGACGACGATGACACCGCGAACGCACAGCGGCTGAAGGCGTTCCTTGGCCTCGAGAACGCGCTTTCCCTCCCGAAGGACAACGCCACGGCGTCGATCAACATCGATATCCTGTCGGAGCAGCATCGTCTCTACAGCAACCAGGGCGACCAGACGCTGGACGCGATCGAGGCGATGTCGGCGCCGAGCAAAGCGATGATTTCGGAATACGGATGGGCCTACCTTATCAATGACAGCAACGACTTTCTGCGTGTGCAGTTCGGCATGCATCATTGGACCGAGGAACAGCGCGTGCGGGCCGCGTCGGTGATCCGCCAGCGAGTCGATACGCTCTCAGGCCGCGGCGTTGCTTATCGGAAGTTCATTAGACCTGTTGCGGAAGTCGGCCCACCGCGGCGCGGAATCGATATGAAATCAGGGGATTCCCAGATCACGGGTGGAT
>CAIYPH010000072.1 GCA_903928045.1 uncultured Rhodospirillales bacterium | reverse complement strand
GGTACGCTCGAAGCCATCGCGGCCTGGCGGGAGAGTGGCGGGGGCGAGGCGATCCTGCATGTGGATACCGGGATGAACCGGCTCGGGCTCGATGCCGCCGGGTTCGCGGCCGTGATCGCCGAGCCCTCACGCCTGGACGGCATCACGCTGCGCTATGTGATGACCCATCTGGTGTCCTCCGAGGAGCCGGGCGACCCGATCAACGCGCTGCAACGCGATCGCTTCGCCGCCGTGCAAGCCGCCTTCCCCGGCGTGCCCGCGAGCTTCGCCAACTCGTCGGGCATTTTCCTCGGTGCCGACTTCGCCTCCGACCTCGCCCGCCCCGGCGCCGCGCTCTACGGCATCAACCCGACGCCTCATGCCGCCAACCCCATGCACAACGTCGCCACTCTCTATGGCCGCGTGTTGCAGGTCCGCGAGATCGCCGCCGGCGAGGGGGTTGGCTACAACGCCACCTGGCACGCCGCCCGGCCGAGCCGCATCGCCACCGTCGGCGTCGGCTATGCCGATGGGTTCCTGCGATCGCTCTCCAACCGCGCCCACGGTTTCTTTGACGGCAGGCCGGTGCCGCTGGTAGGGCGTGTCTCCATGGACCTCACCACCTTTGACGTGACGGATTTCCCCGCGATCACCCCAGGCGCAGCGATCGAACTGCTCGGCCCCAATATGCCGCCCGATGCGCTGGCGGCGCTGGCGGGGACCAACGGGTACGAGATCCTGACCAGCCTCGGCGCCCGCTACGCCAGGGTCTACCAGGGATGAGCGCCTTCCTGGATTTCGTCGCCTCGCTCGGCCGCGGCCTGATCGGCGCCTGCCTCGGCACCGGGCGGCTGACGCTGTTCGCCGTCGAAGGGCTATCCCACATCTTCCGCCCGCCCTTCTACGGCCGGCAATTCCTGCGCGCGATGCTGGAGATCGGCTATCTCAGCCTGCCCGTGGTGGCGCTGACGGCGGTGTTCACCGGCATGGTGCTGGCCCTGCAATCCTCCACCGGCCTCTCCCGCTTCGCCGCCGATAGCGCGGTGGCCTCGCTGGTGGTGCTCTCCGTTACCCGCGAACTCGGCCCCGTGCTGGCCGGGCTGATGGTGGCCGGCCGCGCCGGTGCGGCGATGGCCGCCGAGATCGGCACCATGCGGGTGACCGACCAGGTGGACGCGCTGACCACCCTCTCCACCAACCCGATGAAATACCTCGTCGCCCCTCGCCTGCTCGCGGGGCTGGTGGCGCTGCCGCTGCTGGTGATGGTGGCCGATATCCTCGGCGTGCTCGGCGGCTTCATCATCGGGGTGGTGAAACTCGGCTTCAATCCCGGCATCTATTTGTCCAACACGCTCGACTTCCTGCGCACCGATGACGTGGTCTCCGGCCTCGCCAAGGCCGGGGTGTTCGGCTTCCTCATCGCGCTGATGGGCAGCTACCACGGCTACAACTCCAAGGGCGGCGCCCAGGGCGTCGGCGCCGCAACCACCTCGGCCGTGGTGGCGGCGAGCGTGCTGATCCTCGCTTTCGACTACGTGCTCACCGAACTGTTCTTCGCGCGATGACCAGCGGCAGCGAGCAGAGCGAGCGCGAGCGCTCAAACAAGGACGTTCCGAAAATCCGCCTTCGCGGCCTGACCAAGCGCTTCGGCGACAAGGTGGTGCTGGACGGGATCGACCTCGACGTGATGCCCGGCACCTCCATGGTGGTGATCGGCGGCTCCGGCTCCGGCAAATCGGTGCTGCTGAAATGCATCCTCGGCCTCATCGCGCCCGATGAAGGCACCATCGAGATCGACGGCACCAACGTGCTGGCGCTCGATCGCGCCGGGCGGGAGGCGATTCGCGCGCAGATCGGCATGCTGTTCCAGAACGGCGCGCTGTTCGACAGCCTGCCCGTCTGGGAGAACGTCGCCTTCGGCCTGCTCGCCCGCCGCCTCGCCAGCCGGGCCGACGCCAAGGCACGCGCCGAGACTGTGCTGGCGCAGGTTGGCCTCGCCCCTTCGGTCGGCGAGTTGTGGCCGGCGGAACTCTCGGGCGGCATGCAAAAGCGCGTCGGTCTGGCCCGCGCCATCGCTGCCCGGCCCGAGGTGCTGTTCTTCGATGAACCGACCACGGGACTTGATCCCATCATGGGCGCGGTGATCGACGGGCTGATCGTCGATTGCGTAAAGACCCTAGGCTCCACCGCGATTGCCATCACCCATGACATGCTGTCGGCCCGGCGCATCGGCGATCGGGCGGCGATGCTGTTCAAGGGCCGCATCGTCTGGCAGGGCGCCGCATCCGAGCTGATGGAGAGCGGCAACGCGATGGTGGACCAGTTCACCCATGGGCGGCGCGAGGGGCCGATCCAGATGGAGCTTAGGAAGTGAAGGAGGGAAGGAAGGTCTCCTTTTTTGGAAAAAAGGAGCAAAAAACTTTTATCCGCTTGCCGTGTAATCTCCCGGGAGGGCGCGGAGCCAACGGAACAAAAGTTTTTTGGTTCTTTTTTTCAAAAAAGAACCGCTTCCTTTCTGTGTGTCCGACGTAATGGCCCGCACCCCCATCCCCACCCTCACCACCCCGCGCCTGGTGCTGCGCGCCTTCACCCTGGCCGACGCACCCGATTTCCATGCCGCCTACGGTGACCCCGCGGCAATGCGCTACTGGGACCACGATCCCTCGCCCAGCATCGCCCGCACCGAGAAATACATCGGCAACTGGATCGCCCCGCCGCCGGAG
>CAIYPH010000071.1 GCA_903928045.1 uncultured Rhodospirillales bacterium | reverse complement strand
TCTGCTGGCGCAGCAGACGCGCGCCTGGGACTTCGACCTCGAGGAGGGCATCCTCGATGCCGCCCGCCTCGCCCGGGTGATCATCAACCCGATGCTGGCGCTGTCCTACAAGCGCGAGCGTGATACCGATTTCCGCGACACCGTGGTGACGCTGCTGATCGACAATTCCGGCTCGATGCGCGGCCGGCCGATCACGGTGGCGGCGATGTGCGGCGATATTCTCTCGCGCACGCTGGAGCGCTGCGCGGTGAAGGTCGAGGTGCTTGGCTTTACCACGCGGGCCTGGAAGGGCGGGCAGAGCCGTGAGCGCTGGGTTGCCGATGGCAAGCCGCGCAACCCCGGCCGCCTGAATGATCTCCGGCACATCATCTACAAATCGGCCGATTCTCCCTGGCGCCGTTCGCGCAAGAACCTCGGTCTGATGCTGCGCGAGGGGCTCCTGAAGGAGAATATCGACGGCGAGGCGCTGCAATGGGCCTATAAGCGCACGCTCGCCCGCCCGGAGCATCGCCGCATCCTGATGGTGATCAGCGACGGCGCGCCGGTTGATGACAGCACGCTGTCGGTCAACCCCGGCAACTACCTGGAGCGGCATCTGCGCGACACCATTCGCGAAATCGAAAACCGCAACCTGGTGGAACTCATCGCCATCGGCATCGGCCATGACGTGACGCGCTACTACCGCCGCGCGGTGACGATCGTGGACGCAGAGGAGCTGGGCGGCACCATGATGAGCAAGTTGACCGAGTTGTTCGACGAAAACGCGGCTGAGGCCTGGGCGCGGTCGAGCATGGAGCGTGCACCGCTGGTTGCCTGACGCCGCATTATCCTGCACCGCCAGCAAAAGCCCGCCCTGTTTCAGGGCGGGCTTTTTGCTGCGCGCCAGACGAATTGTCTAAAAATGTCATAAAATCTCTACAAATCCTGACAAAATGGCCCTTTTTAAGGGAGAATCGGCTGTTTCGTGTAAAAATGTAGCGAATAGGCGATTTTAGGTCTGGATTGTCGTTGACTCGGTCACGCCGATTTGTTTTATTGCGTCAGGTTTTGTTGAGCAGTCGAACGCCGTTGCCGACCGGGGGCCGCCGGAAGCAACAGGGGACAACTGGGAGACAAGCCAGATCGGAAGGATTGCCAAAATGACGTCACTCGCCAACAACCGCCGCGCTTCGACCTCGCTGCTCTTCGCAGTATTCGCCGCCGTGTTGACGATTGGCATCATGCAGGCGTCCAAGCAGGTGAAGACCACCATGGTCGCCGCCATGAATAAGCAGCAGCCGATCCGCTACTGAACATCACTCCTGACTGATCGAGATGAAGCGACGCGCGGGTCCTCCCGCGCGTTTCTTTTTGGACTAACGCTCCAAGCGCGCGAGTCGAACCGCGGTATGCCCGCGGCTCGGCCGCAGGCTCGGCATCACCAGCAGGCAATTGTCATAGGGCGTGCGGATTTCCGCCTCGCCATCCAGCGCGATGATGGTGTTGCGCCGCGCAATCACCTCGCCGCCACGAAACGCCCGCACGAACGCGAAGCCGGCGGTCACCGCGGTGATCGCCGCGGTCACTGCGGCGAACCGCGGTTGCGCGGGGTCGGTGGGACGTTCGGCCGGGATCATGCCGGTCATGCCCAGCAAAGTGGAGACGCTCCGCCGCGTGGTCTCCACCGTATCTACCGACCAGTGCTGCCCGGCCTCCACCAGCACCGCTTGAGCGCTGGCCGCCGGGTCGGTGAACCGCGGATAATCGATGATCCGCCGGCCGTTGAGGTGCCCGCCATCGGCGATCACCAGGGGAGGCACAGCGATCTCCTCGGCCAGGGCACGGCCGCGCGCGGAGGGGCCGCAGAGGATCAGGGGGTCGGAGTCCCACAGCATCGAGTGCAGGTCGAGCAGGATGTCGGCCTCGTCGAGGAACCGGCGGATCGCCCGCGCGCGGTCCAGCTCCGCCGATCGCCGCGTGCCGTGCAGCAACTCCGGGTCCCAAACGCGGTTGAGATCCTCATCGACGAACCGGCTCATGGTCGGCTCTGCCGGATCGAACCGGTCGAAGGCAGCCAGGTTGGCGAAGCCGATGGTCAGCCGCCCGCGCGCCGGCCTGGCGCCTGAGCGCAGCAATGCGTCCAGCACGATGGCGCCGGCGAACTCGTTGCCGTGGGTCAGCGCGAGGAGGACGACATTTGGCCCTGGGAGCGGGCCGGCGAGGCTGGTGAAGCCGGGGACCCCGGTGTTGCCCTCTCGCCACGGCCCGAGATCGGGCGGCGCGATATCCACCGCGAAGCGCGGCAATTCCGGCGGCCAGGCCCGTGGCGGCTCGCGGGCGGTCGAGGACGAGGCGCCCGTCGTCATGCCGCCAAGTGATCCGCCAGCCGGCGGATGAAGGCGTCGCAGGCGGCGAGCTGGGAGGCGGCGATGAACTCGTCGGCCTTATGCGCCTGGGCGATGTCGCCGGGGCCGCAGACGATGGTGGGGATGCCGAAGCCCTGGTAGAGACCGCCCTCGGTGCCGTAGCTCACCTTGCCCGCGCTGTTGGAGCCGGCGAGATGCTTGGTGAGGCCGGCGAGCGCGTGGTCCCCGTCCAGCGACATGCCGGGGATGTCGTCGATCACGTCGAACACGAAGCCGCTCGCGGGGTCCACCCTGTGCATCGCCGGCTCGATATGGGCGGCGACATGGGCCTTGAGCCGCGCGACCTCCGCGAAGGGATCGACGCCCGGCACGGTGCGCCACTCCATCACGAAGCTCGCATGCTCCGGGATGATGTTGAGGATGCTGCCGCCGGCGAAGGTGCCGACATGCGGGGTGGTGTAGGGCGGGTCAAACCCTTCGACGAAAGGGCCGTCGACGGCGAAGCGGCGCTGCTCGGCGGCGACGTAGGCGATCGCCTCGGCGGCGGCCTGGATGGCGTTCACCCCCTTGCCCGGCTGGCTCGAATGGCCGGCGAGGCCACGCACGGTGACGCGCAACGCGAGGCGGCCTTTATGGGCGAGGATCGGCTCCATCAGGCTGGGCTCGCCGACGATGCACATCTCCGGGCGCAGGCCGCAATCGGTGAGATCGTCGATGAGTCGGCGGGCGCCGCCCATGTCGGTCTCCTCGTCATAGGTGATGAAGAGGTGCACGGGGCGTTTGAGATCGCGCTTCATGAGCGCCGGCACGGCGGCGAGGCAGCTGGCGACGAAGCCCTTCATGTCGGCCGAGCCACGGCCATAGAGCAGGCCGCCATCGGCGCGCAGCGTGAAGGGGTCACTGCTCCAGGCCTGGCCATCCACCGGCACCACGTCGACATGGCCGGAGAGCGCGATGCCGCCGGGGCGCTGCGGGCCGATCATGGCGTGGATATTGGCCTTCTGCCCGGTCGGGTCGCGGCTTTCGCGGTAGGCGACGCCGTGGCGATCGAGCCAGGCACGCACGAAGCTGATCAGCTCCAGGTTGGAGTTGCGGCTGGTGGTGTCGAATGCCACCAGCCGGGCCAGCATTTCCTCGGTCGTCATGGCGGCGGCCCCCTGCGAAAACGAGCCCCACTATAGCCACGCCCGCCTATTGCGCCAGCCGACCCGCCGGCTTCACCTCGGTGCCCGTGATGTTGCGCGCGGCGAGGTCGGCCAGCCGTGCCTCGTCGTAGCCCAGCAACGCGCGCAGGATTTCCCCGGTGTGCTGCCCGAGCGTGGGTGCCGGGAAGCGGATCGGCGTCGCAACCCGCCCCTCGCGGAAGGGCAACGCCGATTGCGGGAAGGGGCCGGTAAACGGTCGGTCGAGATATTGCCAGAAGCCGCGGGCGGCGAGGTGCGGGTCCTGGAACAGCGCGTAGGGCTCCACGGCCGCCCCCGCGGCAACACCGTGGCGTTGCAGGTCGTGCATCGCCTCCTCGGCCGGGCGCTCACGCGTCCACAGCGCCAGCGCCGCCTCGATGTCGTCCTCGTTGGCACGCCGCTCGGCCAGCGTGGCGAGCGCGGCCAGATCCGGCCGGCCGATCGCGCGGGCGCAATGCTGCCACATCGCGTCATCCAGCACGGCGATGGACAGCCAGGAGTCCTTGCCGGCGCATTGGAAAGTGCCGTGCGGCGCCATGTCGGGGTGGCGGTTGCCGCTCCGCATCGGCGCAATCCCGGCCGACTGCGCCAGCAGCGCCGGCCCGGCCATCGGCAGCATGCACTCGATCTGCGAGAGATCGATATGCTGCCCCTCACCCGTTGCATTGCGATGCAGCAGCGCCACCAGCAGCGCCGCCGCGCCGTTCAGCCCGCCGGTGGCATCCCCGAAGGCGATATGCCCCATGACCGGCGGATCGCCCGGCCGCCCCGCGAGATGCGGTAGGCCCGAGCCGTGCTCCAGCGTCGAGCCATAGGCCCGGCAATCGCTCCACTGGCTCGAAGCTCCATAGGCGCACATCGAGAGCATCACCACCTCCGGGTTCACCGCCCGCAGCGCCGCATAATCGAGCTCAAGCTTCTCCAGCACCCCCGCCGCGTAATTCTCGATCACCGCGTCCGCCCCGGCCACCAGCGCCTTCGCCGCCGCCACCCCCTCGGGCTTGGTGAGGTCGAGCGTAATACCGCGCTTGTTGCGGTTGAGCGCATTGAACCGCCCGGCCTTCTCATACAGCCGCTCCGCCAGCACATTCGGCCGGAAATCCACCCCGCGCCACCAATCCGGATACTGGCAGGCCTCGATCTTCACGATGTCGGCCCCCATATCGGCCATGAAGCGCGAGGCCAGCGGCCCGGCCCACCCCATCGAAAGATCGACGATCCGCACGCCGGCCAGCGGCAGCTTCCCATCCGCCTTCCCCGGCGCCACCGCCGCCCGCGGCGGCACCGGCCGCGCTTCCACCCGCGGCACCACCGCCGCCGCCGCCGGCCGCGTGCGGGTCAATCGCAGCGTCGAGCCCACCCCGGCCAGTTGACGCCCCCCCGCCTCGACCGGGATGATCGCGCCGCGCTCCCGCAACTCCGGATTGGCCAGATTATCCGCCATATCCGGCACCGGCACGATCGGCAACCGCCGCCGCAGCGATTCCGCGAACCAATGCGCCACGTCCCGGGTCGCGATGATCGGCAGAAACCGCGCCTCCAGCTCCGCCGCATGCGGCTGCCGCTCCAGCCCCGTCACCAGGCCAGGATGCTTGGCCAGATCGTCCAGCCCCAGCATGGCGCAGAACCCCTGCCACTGCGCGGGGGTGACGATGCTCACCCCCAGCCAGCCGTCCCGCGCCGGATAAATCCCCACCGGATAGGTCGGCCAGAACCGGTTGATCCCCTCCCGATGCTGCCCGGCGCCGCGCACGAACGCATCCGCCGTGTTCAACTCGGCATAGGCGATGCACGCCTCGTGGATACTGACCTCCAGCGCATGCCCCGCATCGCCCCGCCGGCGCGCGAACAGATGCCCGAGTATCGCAATCGCCCCGGCCAGCCCGCCCATGGTCAGCGCCTGGAAATCCGGCGCCACCAGCGGCCCCTCCACCGGCCCCACCAGATGCACCAGCCCCGCCAGCGCCCGGCACACCACGTCCGACCCCGCGAACCCCGCATACGGCCCGGTTCGCCCAAACCACGAAATATCCGCCACGATCAACCCGGGATGCGCCGCCAACAGCGCCGCCCCATCAACCCGAGGGTCCGACGTGATCACCACATCCGCCCCCACCAGCACCCCCGCATCCAGCCCGCCCACATGGCTGCGCTTGCCCGCGTTCAAAAACGCGAACGGCGCCCCTATCCCCCCCTCCGGCGTCTCGATCACCGGCGAAGCCCCCCGCATCGGGTCCCCCCCCACCGGCTCCAGCTTGATCACCTCAGCCCCAAAATCAGCCAAAATCCGGCCGGCATACGCCGCCGCCGGCAGCGCCCCCACCTCAATCACACGATACGACGACAACGGCACGATGATCTCTCCTCCCGTCGATGACACCGTTGCCGGTGTTCTTGGCTTTGCGGGTGAAGGAAGGCCGGGGGCGCTGCCCCTGGACCCCGCTGGGGGATGATCCCCCAGACCCACACTCGTTTAAGTGGGTTGTTATTGAGGGAGGGGGCCAACGCGGTGGTGGCAACATCGGCGTGGGCCCCCTCCCTCAATAACAACCAAATCCTTCAATGCATGAGGTCCAGGGGCTCGGCCCCTGGCGGGGGTCGAGGGGGCAGCGCCCCCCGCCTTGCTTCCCGCAGAACCAGGACCACCCGGCATCAGGTATCAGCGAGGGCGGTGATCATGGCGTCGCGGTGGGTCCAGTCCTCCGGGGCGTGGACGGGTTGCAGGCACACATGGGTGGCGCCGGCGGCGAAGTGCTCCCGCAGCCCGGCCTTGATGGTGGCCGCGTCGCCGTGCAGCACCATGCCGTCGATGAACCGGTCGGACCCGCCATTGGCGAGATCGGCTTCGGTGAAGCCGGTGCGCAGCCAGTTGTTGCGGTAGTTATCGAGCGTCATGTAGCGCGAGAGTTCGGCGCGGCCGAGGGCGCGCGCGCGCGCCGGGTCGGTTTCCAGACAGACCTTCTGCTCCACGGCGAGCCACTTGTCCGGCCCCAGGATCGCCTTCGCCTCGGCGGTATGCACGGGAGTGACGTTGTAGGGCAGCGCCCCCATTGTGCGGTCCCGCGACAGC
Organism: uncultured Rhodospirillales bacterium; assembly: GCA_903928045.1. Next base: position 3,893 of record CAIYPH010000071.1, on the reverse strand, counting down.
TTCAGCATCAGCGGCCCCAGCGCGGCCAGCGCCACCGGCCAGTCCAGCGCGCCCTCCTCCTTGCCCTGCAGCGCGTCGAGATAGGCCCGCATCACCGGCACCGGCTTGCCGTAATCATGCCCGCGCACCCCCTCCACCATCGGCTTGTGGCTGACCCCGAGCCCGAACACGAACCGGTCGCCATACAGGCTGTTCAGCGAAATCATCCCGCGCCGGGCGGTGAAGGCATCCCGCGCATACATCGAGGCGATCGAGCTGCCGACGATCAGCGTCTTCGACTGCGCCAGCATGAACCCGGCGATCGTGAAGCTCTCATAGCCCCGCGATTCCGGGTACCACAGCGCGCTATACCCACTCCCCTCGACATGCCCGACGAAGGCGCTGAGGTGCGATGCGTCGAGGCGATCGACGGGATACCAGACGCCGAGGCGGCCGAGATTCATGGCGGTGTCTCCTATCGTGCGCCAGCCTCGCGTCCCCTTACGGGGTGGGCCCGCAGCACGTCTTCGTTGATATCGGCCCCCCAGCCAATGCCGGTGGGGATGAGCAATTCGCCGTTCTCCACCCGGGGCGGCACGGTGACGATGTCATCTTTCCAGGCCACGTCCTCGATGTCGATCTCCATCACCCGCATATTGGGCACGGCAGCGCAGAGATGCGCGCTCATCAGTGAGCCCAAATGCCCGTTGAAGTTATGCGGCGCGATATTGATCTCATACGTATCGGCCATCGCCGCGATCTTCACCGCCTCCAATATCCCGTTCCACGGCACGTCGATGATCGCCACATCCACCGCCTGTTGCTCGAAATACGGCCGGTATTGCCGGCGATGGAACAGCGATTCGCACGATGCGATCCGCGTTCTGGACGAACGCCGAATGCTCGCCAGCGCCGCCGGATCATAGCTGTCGATTTCCAGCCAGAACAAATCCAGCGGCTCCAGCGCCTGCGCGATGCGAATATACCCCTCGGTCTTGTAGTTGAAATTGAGGTCGAGATGCAGGTTCATCCCCGGCCCGCCCCCCTCGGCGAACGCCTCCATCTGGTCGACAATCCCCGCCACGATCCCCTTGCTGATATTCAGCTCCGGCCACCCCGCCGACCCGTTGAAGCCGGGCATATGCACCACCGGCGGGTCCACATCGAAGCGGAACGGGTTGGTCTTCAACCCCTTGAACCCCGCCGCGGCAATTTCGCGGGCATGCGCCACGATATCCGCCCGGCCGCGAATGGGCTCGCCCCCCGTCCACCCCTTCACCTTGTCCGGCCAGCGCACCCGCACATACCCGCAATGCGACCAATACAGCGGAATCCGCTCCCGGATCGGCCCGCCGAGCAGCTCATAGACGGGAATCCCCAGCGCCTTGGCCTTGATGTCCACCAGCGCATTCTCGATCGCCGCGATCGCCTGCTGCGCCACGCCCCCGGCGACCTGGCGCATGATGCCGTGCAGAAACGCGGTGATCTTCTCCACCGGTCGCGGGTCCCACCCCAGGATGAGATCGCCGAGCCCATGGATGGTGCCGGTGAGGCCGGAGGTGCCGAAGCGCTCCTGGTATTCGGACCAGCCGACAATCCCGGTATCCGTGGTGATCTTCAGAAACGAGAAATGCCGCCACCCCGCGTCACAATGCAGGTCCTCGATCTTGGCGATGCGCATCGCGTGCCTCCCGTCTTTGCCCTGATACTGGGCCCGGGTGGGGAGGGGGCGTCAAGCCTGGGCGAACTCGAAGGAGAAGCGTGTTCTTTTTGTGAACAAAAAGAACCAAAAAAACTTTCTATTCCGTTCCATGCCGTTGGCGTACACCCCGCGGATACTGGGGCGCGGTACCAACCTAGTGGATAAAAGTTTTTTGCTTCTTTTTTTCAAAAAAGAAGCGCTTCCTTCCCCTCAATCCAACATCTCCCGCACCACTCTTGCCACCGACGTCAGCGACAAAATCGTCGGCACCGGGCAAATCGCCCGCACCCGGTCCTTCATCGCCTGGGTGTAGCTGATGCAATCCATCACCACGAGATCGGGGTCCAGCGCCGCGAGGCGATGCGCCGCCGCATCCACCGCCGCGTCATCGGCGATCGGCAGCAGCGGCACCGCGCACACCTCCAGCCCCGGCCGGCGCCATTTGGCGGCGAGTTGGTCGGTCTGCTCGGCCAGCGGCAGCAACAGCCCAAGCCGCCCGCGCGGCAACAGCCCGGCCACCACGCCCGAGAGCACCGCCGAGGGCAGCACCACCAGCCCCGCGCCATCGAGTGCCGGGAATTCGCCGGTGCAGCACAGCATCGTCACCGTGAACCCCTCGTCACGCATCGCCGCCAGCGCGACCTTGGCGCGCGCCTCGACGACATGCTTGGAAATCGTCACCCCCTCACCGGAGGGCAGCTTGGTGAACAGCGTGTCGTCGCCGTCGACGGGCGGAATCCCGCCAATCTCCGCCCGGGTCATCCCATCCAGCGCGCCGCGCAGTGTGATGGCCACGTCAGGGCCTACCAAGGCCCGCATCTGCGCCTCCACGTCCCCGCGCGGCGATTGGCCGATCACAAGCATCCCGAGACGTTTCATCGCGCAGCCCTCACCACTCCGGAGGCATCAAATACGGTTCGCGAGAGCAAATCAAGCAAATAACTTTTATAAATCAGTGCCGTAGGATGGCTGAGCGAAGCGACATCGAACAGGCCCCCATCAAGCCAGCAAAAGCTTTTTGCTCCTTTTTTCCAAAAAAGGAGCGCTTCCTTTCTCCCTCTCCCCGCCAGCCCAAAATTTTTCCCGCTACATAGAAAAAATACCTTGCCATTCATAATAACTTATCGTATAACACTCCACCCAACCAGGAGCCCCCACCCAGTGTCATCCGCCGCCCCCTCCAAGACCCACCCCAGCGGCCACGCGGCCGCGCTGGCGGTCGTGCGTCTGGTGATGGCGCTGCTGGAGACCTTGTTCGCCGATGCCGCGGCTCTCCCGGCCTCCCACCCCGATCGCCGCCTCCATGAGCGGGTCATGGCCGAGCTCGCGCGCGCCGAGGCCCGGATTCTCGCGGAAATGGCGCAATCCGCCGCCGCCCTGGCCCGTATCCCCCGCCGCACCCGGACCCGCCATTGCGCCATCGCGCGCAACGCCACGCCTGCATCCTCGATCCACGCGATCCGTCCGGCCACGCCGTCCGCCCGTCACGCCCCCCGCGCGCCGCCGGTCAGGCGTCAAAATCAGCCGAACATCACCCCGCCAGCACCAGGTGCTGACGGCGATGACGCATGTACAAAACGGCGCAGATCGCGAAATTCAGCACGTTCCACGCCAGCCCGGTCAGGAACGCCGAGCCGTAATTGCCGGTGAGGTCGAACAGCGCCCCGGCCATCCAGCCGCCGATCGACATGCCCATCATGGTCGCCATCAGCACCGTGCCGACCCGCATGGCGGCCTCGCGGGCGGGGAAAATCTCGCGCACCACGATCGCGTAGGAGGGGATCAGCCCGCCCTGGAACAGCCCGAACATGGCGGAGATCACGTAGAGCTGCATCAGCCCGTCGAACATCGCGTAAAGCGCCAGCGCCGCCGCCTGCAGAAACGAACTGAGCAGCAGCGTGCGCATCCCCCCGATGCGGTCGGCGATGAAGCCCGAAGCAAGCCGGCTGACGATGCCGAAGCCCAGCATCAATGAGAGCATCACCGCCCCGGCCTGCGCGCCATAACCGAGATCGCCGCAATAGGCGACGATATGCACCTGGGGCGTCGCCATCGCCACGCAACAGGCGAACCCGGCCACCGCCATCAGCGCCTGCACAGTGCCGGGCGAGAGGCCCAGCACCAGCGCCGGCGCCGCACCGGGCGCGCGCACCGCGGCCGGCCCATGCGCCGGCGGGCGGCGGCGCAGGAACCAGGCGAGCGGCAGCATCGT
>CAIYPH010000070.1 GCA_903928045.1 uncultured Rhodospirillales bacterium | reverse complement strand
GGATAAAAGTTTTTTGCTTCTTTTTTTCAAAAAAGAAGCGCTTCCTTCCTTCCCCGCTCATGAAATCAAGTTCGTATAGCCATTGGTGATCGGATACCGCCGATCCCGCCCAAAGGCGCGTGTGCCGATCTTCACCCCCGGCGGCGCCTGGCGCCGCTTGTATTCGGCGCGATCCAACATTCGCCATACCCGCAGGATCGTGGCGCGCTCATACCCCCTGGCGACCAGCGCATCGACCGACAACTCGCCCTCCACGAGCCCTTCGAGGATGGCGTCCAGCTCCTCATAGGGGGGCAGCGTGTCCTGGTCGGTCTGGTTGGGCTTCAACTCGGCCGAGGGCGGCTTGGTGATGATGCGCTCCGGGATCACCCGGCCGACCGGGCCGAGCGCGCCGTTGAAATGGTGCGTGTTGCGCCAGTGGCACAGCGCGAAGACCGTCATCTTGTAGACGTCCTTCAGCACCGAATAGCCGCCGCACATGTCGCCATAGAGCGTGGCGTAACCCACCGACATTTCGGATTTGTTGCCGGTGGTCAGCACCATGTGGCCGAGCTTGTTGGAGATCGCCATCAGTATCAGCCCGCGCGCCCGGGACTGGATGTTCTCCTCGGTGATATCGGCCTGGCGCCCCGCGAAAATCGGCGCCAACACCGAGCCGAAGGCCTCCATCGCCGGCGCGATCGGCACCGTCTCGCATGAAATCCCCAGCAGATCGGCGCATTGCGCGGCGTCGTCGAGGCTTTCCTGTGAGGTATAGGGGCTCGGCATCATGAAGGTGCGCACCTTGTCCGCCCCCAGCGCATCCACCGCCACGGCGGCGGAAATCGCGCTGTCGATGCCGCCGGAGAGGCCGAGGATGACGCCGGGGAAGCGGTTCTTGCGCACGTAATCGCCGAGGCCCAGCACCATCGAGCGGTAGATCGCCTCAAGGCGCTCGGGCTCGGGCGCCAGCGGCTGCGGCGCGCAGGCCATGGTATCGCCCTCCCGCGTCCAGGTGGTCAGCGCCACCTGCTCCTCGAAGAACGGCATTTGCAGCGCCAGCGCCCGATCGGCGTTCAGCGCGAAGCTTGCACCCTCGAACACCAGCTCATCCTGGCCGCAGACCTGGCCGCAGAAGATGAACGGCAGCCCGGTTTCCACCACGCGGGTGACGGCGAGCTGGATGCGGGTGGATTGCTTGCCGGCCTCGAAAGGCGAGCCGTTGATGGAGAGCAGCAGCTCGGCCCCGCTCTCGGCCAGCGTCTCGGCGACGGCGGGGAACCACCAGTCCTCGCACACCATCACGCCAAGCCGGAACCCGCGGAAATTCACCGGCCCCGGCGGCGGCCCGGCATCGAACACGCGCTTCTCGTCGAACACGCCGTAATTGGGCAGCTCATGCTTGGCCCGGCGGGTGAGGATCTTGCCGGCATCCAGCACGTAGGCGGCGTTGTAGAGCTTGTCGCCATCCAACCACGGCCCCCCGATCACCACCCCCGGCCCGCCATCCGCGGTATCGGCGGCGAGCTCGGCGAGCGCCGCCTCGCAGGCGGCGACGAAGGCCGGTTTGCGGATCAAATCCTCCGTCGGATAGCCGGCGATGAACATCTCCGGCGCCACCACCAGGTCCGCCCCCCAGGCGGCAGCCTCGGCGCGGGCGGCGCGGATGCGCGCGAGATTGGCGACGACCTGCCCGACATGCGGGTTGATCTGGGCGAGGGCGATTTTGAGCGTGTCGGACATGGTTTCCAGGCTATGCGAGGGGGGCGAGGAGTTCAACGCGGGACGGAAGGCAAGGAAGCACTCCTTTTTTGAAAAAAAGGAGCAAAAAACTTTTG
>CAIYPH010000069.1 GCA_903928045.1 uncultured Rhodospirillales bacterium | reverse complement strand
TCCGGGAGAGCGCGCGCCAAACGGATAAAAGTTTTTTGGTTCTTTTTTTCAAAAAAGAACCCCTTCCTTCCCTCAGCCCGATCCAATGTGCCTGGCTGCATCGGTCAGTGTTTCACGTATTTGTCGGTCTTCAGCCCTTGCGGCCCGGCATCAGCCCGGTCGAGACCTCGGAGCCGAAGCAGCGCTGGAAGTATTCCGCCACCGTGCTGCGCTCCGCCTCATCGCACTTGTTGAGGAAGGTCATGCGGAAGGCGAAGCCCACGTCCTTGAAGATGCGGGTGTTCTCGGCCCAGGTGATCACCGTGCGCGGCGACATCACGGTCGAGATATCGCCGTTGATGAAGCCGGCGCGGGTCAGGTCGGCCAGGGCCACCATGCTCTCCACGCGCTTCTTCTCCGCCTTGTCCGACGGGTCGATCCCCATCTTGGCCATGACGATCTCGGTCTCCTGGCCATGCGGCAGGTAGTTCAGGGTGCAGACGATGTTCCAGCGGTCCATCTGGCCCTGGTTGATCTGTTGCGTGCCGTGATAGAGGCCGGTCGTATCGCCGAGGCCGACCGTGTTGGCGGTCGAGAACAGGCGGAAGGACGGGTGCGGACGGATCACCTTGTTCTGGTCGAGAAGGGTCAGCTTCCCTTCCACTTCCAGCACGCGCTGGATGACGAACATCACGTCAGGGCGGCCGGCGTCATATTCGTCGAACACCAAAGCGCAGGCATGCTGCAGCGCCCAGGGCAGGATGCCCTCGCGGAATTCGGTGATCTGCTTGCCGTCCTTGATGACAATCGCATCCTTGCCGATCAGGTCGATACGGCTGATGTGGCTGTCGAGGTTGACGCGGATGCAGGGCCAGTTCAGCCGCGCCGCCACCTGCTCGATATGCGTCGACTTGCCGGTGCCGTGATAGCCCTGGACCATGACGCGGCGGTTGTTCGCGAAACCCGCGAGAATCGCCGTCGTCGTCTCCTTATCGAAGCGATATGAGGGGTCGATGTCCGGCACATGCTCGGTGCGGACCGAGAAGGCGGGGACCTTCAGATCGATATCAACGCCGAAGGTCTCGCGCGCATCGACGGTGATGTCGGGCAGGCTGATGGCGGAGGTCGGCACGAGAGTGGCGTCGGTGGAGGTGCTCATAGGCCAGCGATCCTGTAGTTTTCCTGGGGGAGCTTACGCCCGCGTTTCGGGGATGGGTAGGCCGCGGATGTCATCGTGGTGCAATTCAGCCCGCCGCTGCCATCTTGGGTTGGGTGGAAAGGCGGCCACGAATGGTCGCATAGGCAAGATTGATCGTCTTCAGCCGCTCTTCGGCCGCACGATCGCCGCCATTGGCATCCGGATGGTGCCGCTTGGCGAGTTCCTTGTAGCGGTTGCGCAGCGCCTCGAGCGTCAGCGGCCAGTCGAGTCCGAGAGTCGCCAGCGGCTCGCGCAGCTCGCTCGGCGTCTCATTCTCCGGCCGCCGCGGCGGCGCGCCACGGCCGGTGGCGAGCACATGCAGCGGATCGCGCAGGATCGCCTCCTCGATAGAGGCGGTGCTGCCATTGCGGCCGAGCGGCCAGGTCGGCCGCTGCCATGAAGTATCGGCGCGCAACTGCGCCTCGATCTGCCCGGGCGACATGCCTTTGTAGAAATCCCACGACGCGTTGTACTCGCGCACATGCGGGAGGCACATCCATATATAGTCATTGAGCGCCATGCGTGACCGCGGCGCGCGGTACTCGCCCGCCGCCTCGCATCCGGGGCTTTCACAGGTACGCCCAGGCGCCGCCGGATCGGGCGCATAGGCCCGGGTTCGCGCAAAGCGTCGGGTCATCGTGCTGCTTATGTGCGGCCTTCCGTGGCTTTTGGAAAGGGGGCATTTGCGCAGCCGCGCAGGTGTGCTGCATCTTGGCGCCATGACAAACCGTGCGAACCGCATCGAGGCCGCCTTGCGTGCCGCCTTCACCCCCATGGCGCTCACCGTCACCGACGACAGCGCCCTGCACGCCGGTCACGCCGGCGCCGCACCCGGCGGCGAGACACATTATACCGTGACGATGGTGAGCGCCGCGTTCCAGGGCGTTTCCCGGGTGGAGCGCTCGCGCGCGGTGCATGCCGCGCTCGCGGCCGAATTCGCCGGCGGGCTGCATGCGCTGGCGTTGAACTTGCGCACGCCGGAGTAGGGCGAAAAGGCCCCTCCCCCTCCGCGGCCGACACGCCGGTGGCAAGAGAGAGCGCTATCGCTCCCCTCACCGCTGCGCTGGGCGTCCGACCACGATTCCCCTACATCCCGCCGGGATAAGCCGGCCCGCCGCCGCCTTCCG
>CAIYPH010000068.1 GCA_903928045.1 uncultured Rhodospirillales bacterium | reverse complement strand
GCGCGCGCATACGCTGGGCGCCATCGAGCTCTCCAATCCCGGCAAGCCACCGCCCAAACGCCACTTTGTCCATACCTGAGATGTTCCCCTGACGCCGGGGAGTAGAATCGCAGATCTCAACAGATGACGCAATAAGAGCGTAAAAGTTTTTTGCTTCTTTTTTTCAAAAAAGAAGCGCTTGCTTGCTGCCGTTGTCATGCCTCCGCTCATCCGAGCCCGCGGACAATATAGGGCCCGATGAGATTGGCAACGGGGAGCGGCAGGCGCTTCCAGGCGGCGATGAAGAGGCGGAATTTGGGGTTGAGCGGGTTGAGGTTGGGGATATCGGCGCCGGGCGCGAGGCGGAAGCGGTAGGGCAGGGGCTCCGGGGTGAAGCCCCAGTTTTTCTTGAAGGCGAAGGCGCCGGTGCCGACCTTGCTGCGGCCGAAATCGAACATGCGGTAGCCGCGGGCGGCGGCGCGGCGGAGGACTTCCCAATACATGAAGTCATTGGCGTAGCGATCGCGCGCGATGGCGCGGCCGCCGCCGTAATAGGGCAGCACTTCGTCGCGGAAGTAGAAGTTCAGCACGGAGGAGATGGGCTCGCCGTGATCGACGATGGTGACGATGTCGGCGTCGGCGCCGAAGACGTCGAGCATGACGTCAAAGTAGTGGCGGGCGAAGACGGGGGTGCCGAGGTTGCGCACGCTTTCCGCGTAGATGGGGAAGAGGCGGTCGGCGGTGGTGTCGATTTCGGAGACCAGGCCGCGGTCAATGCCTTTGCGGACCATGGCGCGCTGCTTGCGCGGGATGGCTTTGAGGTTCTCGTCGTCATCGCCGGTGAAGGGCTTGCGGAAGGTGACGTAGAGATCGTCCCGGGTGGGCCATTCGGCTTCATCGAGCCAATCGAGCTTGGAGCGGGTGCGGAATTCGGTGACGGGGATGGCGTAGGCGCGCATGTGCTCGGCGGCGTAGTCGGTGAGCGCGCGGCCGGCTTCGGGGTCGGCGGCGAGGGGGCCGCCATAGACGCAGAAGGGGACGGCGATTTGCGCGTTGCCGAATAGCAGGGTCTGGATCTGGCCGAGGGGGAGCACGCCGACGATGGCGCCGGCACGCTCGGCGTAGACGTAATTCGTGCGGTGGCCGAAGGCGCGGCGGATGACTTCGCGCCAGGCGTGGCGGTGGAAGAAGGTGCCTTCGGGGTGGGCGAAGACGAAGTCATCCCAGGCGGGCTCGGCCGCGGCTTCGAGCGGGCGGATGGTGATCATGGGCAGGACCAGGAAAGGAAGGGCTTCTTTTTTGAAAAAAAGAAGCAAAAAACGTTTATTCCCTTTGGTGTGTACCGCTCCAACCTATCCGCGAGGTGTACGCCAACGGCATGGAACGGAATAAAAAGTTTTTTTGGTTCTTTTTGTTCACAAAAAGAACACCCTTCCTCTTCTGCCTTCATCTCAAACAACCCCAAGCGTATCGGCAAAAACCCGATCAATCCGATCCCAGGCAAAATCCCGCAGCAGGCGATCGAGCCGGCCGGTCATGGCGCCGAGGTTGAGGTAGTGGCGGAAGCGGGCGCGGCTGGAGGCTTGTGCCATGCGGGGTTGGCCGGGGTCGACCTCCCAGGGGTGGAAATAGAAGATTCCGGGGCGGGCGTCGGCGGCATTGATACGGCGCAGGCCGAGGCGGAACAGGGCGTAGGGGAGCAGGCGGAAATAGCCGCCGCCGGCGCAGGGGAGGTTGCGGCCGCCGAGGCGGACGGTGCTCATCGGGAGTTCCCACAGGTCGAGCCCCGGGACGCGCCAGGGGAAGCGGGGGCCGTTGGGGTCGCCGTAGAGGTCGTGCTGGATGGGAAAGGTGGAGGACGAGTAGGTGTGGCCGGTTTCGGCGAGCACCTGGTGGGCCCAGGGGGTGCGGGCGTCCATGGAGAAGGTGGGGGCGCGGTAGCCGCGGACGGGGACGCCGCCGGCGTCTTCGAGCACGATGCGGGCGCGGGTGAGGTCGGCGCGGAATTCGGCCTCGGAGAGGGAATAGACGGGCTGGTGGCCGTAGCCGTGGCTGGCGAGCTCGTGGCCGGCGGCGACGATGCGGCGGATCAGCGCGGGGTGACGCTCGGCGACCCAGCCGAGGGTGAAGAAGGTGCCACGCGCGCCGGCGGCGGCGAATTGGGCGAGGATGCGGTCAGTGTTGGCTTCGACGCGGCTGGCGTAGCTGTCCCAGTTCGCGGGATTGACGAAGCCGGCGAAGGCCTGGACCTGGAAGTAGTCCTCGACGTCGACGCTCATGGCGTTGGCCAGGGGGGCGTTGGCCAGCGGGGCGTTGGTGGGGACTTTGCTGACGGTCATGTGGACAGGCCAAACGCAAGGAAGGGGTTCTTTTTTGAAAAAAAGAACCAAAAAACTTGGCTCTATTCTCGTATTCTATGCGTAGGTCTGAATTGCGGCGTTGAGACATGCTCTTGGTGTTGGGTTGAGGCGGATGGTGGCGAGGTGGAACCACTTCAGGTAGCTGTCGAGGTATTTTGAGGCGACTCCGCGATGGCGT